>JANLRX010000007.1:0-7451 GCA_031362025.1 Chloroflexota bacterium | reverse complement strand
CGGCGTGGCGGGTGCGGTCGCCCAGCGAGTTGGCGTAGAGGCGGTAGGCGAACCCGCAGTGGATTGCGAGGTGGGAGATCGTGCGCTTGCCGTTGGGCGGGAGCCAGTCCCAGTCTTCGTCGCGGACGGAGTTGAGGTTAGCGAGGAGGGAGTGCCAGCCGTCGCTCAGCGCGGCGTTGGGTTGGCGCTCAAACGCTTCGTCCAGGGTGCGGAGGAGGTGGTCGACGATGGTGCGTGACATTACGTTTGACTGCTGATCAGGCGACAGGTCCTCACGCCCTCCTCCCCCGGTAGTCTCCGCCCCGCTCGGCTCAGGATGACAACCTGAGCGGCGTTATTGCATGTACATTCCGCCGTTGATGTTGATCTGGGCGCCGGTGACGTAGCCGCCCTCGGTGCAGAGGAAACGGGTGATGGCGGCGACCTCCTCGGGCTTGCCGAAGCGGCCGAGGGGGACTTTGGTGAGGAGCGCGGCCTTCACTTCGTCGGTGAGGTTCATCACCATGTCGGTCTCGATGAAGCCGGGGCAGAGGGCGTTGACGGTGATGTTGAACTTGGCAAGCTCCTGGGCGGCGGACTTGCTGAAGCCGACGATGCCGGCCTTGGCGGCGGCGTAGTTCGACTGGCCGAGGTTGCCCATCTGGCCGATGATCGAGGACATGTTCACGATGCGCCCGCCGCCACGCTCGATCATGTGAGGGACGGCGGCGTAAGTGCAGTAGAAGACGCTGTTGAGGTCGGTGTTGATGACCTCCTGCCACTCCTCGACGGTCATGCGGCGGATGGTGCGGTCGCGGTTGACGCCGGCGTTGTTGACGAGGATGTCGAGCCCACCGAACTCTTTGACGGTCGTCTCGATGAGGGCGGCACAGTCATCGGGATGGCCGACGCCGGCGTGCACGGCGATCGCCTCGCCGCCGACGGACTGGATCTCGCCGACGAGCTGCTCGGCAGGCTCCTTCGACTGGAAGTAGTTCACGACGACTTTTGCGCCGTGGTCCGCGAACTCTTTGGCGATAGCGCGGCCAAGACCGCGCGAGGCTCCGGTGACGATGGCGACTTTATCGGTAAGACTGCCCAATGTGAGTTCCCCCCAGATGTTGGCTTTAGTTAGCGCTTGCTAAGCGCCAGTGATTTATATCATGCGAGCAAACAAGGGAACAATAGAACAGGGGAACAGAGGAGCGAGGCTATGCAGCGATGGCAGGATGTCGGCGGTACATCCGGCTAGTTGCCTTCATCGGGTACCTCGAAGAGCGCGTCTGGTAATTCCGCTTGAGGGAGAAACTCCGTTGCGAAATTCCAAGTTGTGAGTACTTCCGTAGCCGAGCCATTGTCTTCGACAAAGTACTCACTCTCTAACGAAATCGGCAACATCGATTCTGCGTCAAACGACAAGCGGTTGCTATACGGTTTATCGATGCCCGCGACCAAGTAATGCCCCGTGCTCAGGACTACAACCGTGGCATCGTGTTGCTCCAGGGATTCCGAAGCTCCACTCAAGCCACACGGAAACAGCAAAGACACAGCTGCTGATGCGCCGTCGCATGTAGGTGCCACCGTAGCGGTTGCGGCTGCTCCGACACCAGAGATTAGAGAGGTGACCGAGCCATTGGAAACGAAATACGCGGTGTCCGGGAAGCTGCCGACGAAGTCTCGATCTTCTTTCGCAAGATCATTCGCTGCATCCACCCAAAATTCCAGGTGATACGTCTCCCGTTGAGAACCCGTGACATCTGTCGCATCGACGACAGCGTGCAATATGTCGCCACGCGTCCGCAGCATTTCCGTCAAGGATGCATAGAAATCCGCGGGAGTCTGCTCGCTCACGGATGAAGCGGCCTCAGTTGCGCGATCCTCGTCATGAGACTCCCGTTCTCCGCAGGACAACGCAGAAGCCAGCATCAGCAACAACAACCCTCCCGCTAGCAAACGTGGCAACGAGTTTGTCAGACGGCAGTCGCGGGGATGTACTCGCCGAAGACGGAGCGCATGGCGCCGCAGATTTCGCCGACGGAGGCGTAGGTCTTGACGGCTTCGACGATGGGGAACATGAGGTTCCCTGCCTCGCCGGCGGACGGGTCGCCGTTCTGGCAGGCGGCGGTTAGGCGCTCGAGGGAGGCTGTGACGGCGGCCTGGTCGCGTTCGGCGCGGACTTTGTTCAGGCGGTCGACCTGGGCCTTTTCGGAGGCGGGGTTGGTGCGGAAGATGGGGGACGGTTCTTCGCCTTCGTTGACGAACTTGTTGACGCCGACGATCACCTTGCGGCCTTCGTCGATCGCCTTCTGGTAGGCGTAGGAGGCTTCCTGGATCTCGCGCTGGTAATAGCCGGTCTCGATCGCGGCGACGGCTCCACCCATGTCCTCGATGCGGTTGAGGTACTCCCAGGCCTGGCGCTCGAGCTCGTCGGTCAGCCATTCGACGTAGTAGGAGCCGGCGAGGGGGTCGGCCGTGTCGGGTACACCGCTCTCGTAGGCGATGACCTGCTGGGTGCGGACGGCGATGCGCTGGGCCTGCTCCGTGGGGAGGGCGAGCGCTTCGTCGTAGCAGGAGAGGGCGAGGGACTGGACGCCGCCGAGGGTGGTGGCGAGCGCCTGAAGGGCAGCACGGATGATGTTGACCTCGGGCTGCTGGGCGGTGAGGGTTGCGCCGCCAGTCTGGACGTGGGTGCGCAGCATCATCGAACGCGGGTCTTCGGCGTGGAAGCGCTCCTTCATGATCTTGGCCCACATGCGGCGGAGGGCGCGATACTTGGAGGCTTCTTCGAGGAAGTTGTTCTGGGTGTTGAAGATCCAGGAGATGCGCGGGCCGATCTCGTCGACGCTGACCTGGCGTTCGAGCGCGGCTTCGACGTAGGCGATGGCGTTAGCAAACGTGAAGGCCATCTCCTGGACGGCAGTGGAGCCGGCGTCGCGGATGTGGTAGCCACTGATGCTGATGGCGTTGAAGCGCGGAGCCTCGGCGGCGCAATAGGCCATGAGGTCGGCGGCGAGTCGGAGGGATGGCAGCGGGGGGTAGATGTAGGTGCCGCGGGCGACGTACTCCTTGAGGACGTCGTTCTGGGCGGTGCCGGAGACACGGTCGGCGGGGACGCCCTGCTTCTGGCCGACGACGCAGTACATGGCGACGAGGACGGACGCCGGGGCGTTGATCGTCATCGAGGTGCTGACCTTGTCGAGGGGGATGCCGTCGAACATCGCTTCCATGTCGGCGAGCGTGTCGATGGCGACGCCGACCTTACCGACCTCACCGGCGGCGAGCGGGTCGTCGGAGTCGTAGCCAAGCTGAGTTGGGAGATCGAAGGCTACGGAGAGGCCGGGCTGGCCTTCGCCGAGGAGGAACTTGAAGCGCTCGTTGGTCTCGGCGGGGGTGCCGTATCCGGCGTACTGGCGGATCGACCAGAGCTTGCCCCGGTAGCCGGTGGGCTGGACGCCGCGGGTGTACGGGTACTCGCCGGGGAAGCCGACCTCGCTGTCGTAGTCTAGGTCCGCGATGTCGGCAGGAGTGTAGAGCGGAGCGACGTCGGTGGAACTCGTGCGGAAGTCGGTGTCAGCGCGCTCGCCGGCCTTTTCGACGGCTTTGGCGTACTTGGACGCGAGCCAGCGCTGCTGCTCTTCGGCGATGTGCTTGTCGTTGCCGTTTTTTCCGTTGATTGTCATGAGGGTTTGGCCTTTGCCGGTTCGGAGATTTCTATGTACTCAGCCACACTTGTTGGGGGCGGTATCGGGTCGCCATCCTCCCGCATCGCTTCGAGATGCATCTCGATGGCCTGACGCATATTACTGACGGTTTCGTCAAAGGTGTCACCCAGCGCCGCGCATCCGGGAAGGTCCGGCGCATGGGCGCCATAGTTGCGACCGGCCTTTTCGATGACAATGACGTAGCGGGCTGTCACTTCGGATCCTTTTCGAGTCCGGCCTGCTTCAGAAATGCTTGCCAGCATTGGCGGAGGCACGTCCTGACCGGGGCGACCGGCGACGGTCACCTTGCCCGGCTTTGTCGGGTGCTTGAATTGCTGATGGCTTCCCACCTGCTTTGTTTTGAACCATCCGTCCTCTCGAAGCTGACGAAGAACGTCGCGATATTTCGGGGGGCACTAGCTGCTCCCAGCGGCTTCCGCCCATTCCAGCAGGCGTTTGGCGCGCCAGTAGATCGGCGTGTCAATCATTTTACCCTCTACGGGGATGGCTGCGAGCCCTTTTGCGAGGCCATCTCGCTCGAAAGCTTCGACCACGGCGCGCGCTTCTTCGAGCTCCTCGGGTGAGGGGGAGAAGATACGGTTGGCGATGGCGATCTGCGTGGGGTGGATGACGAGCTTGCCGCGGTAGCCGAGGCCGCGGGCAGTGCGCATCTCGCGTTCGAGGTGGGATTCGTCGGTGTAGTCGGGGTCGGGGGTGTCGATCGCTGTGATGCGGGCGGCGTGGCAGGCGATGGCGATCTGGGTGCGCACCCAAAGGACTTCGTCGCCCTGTTCGGTGCGAGCGATGCCCATGTCCGTGGCGTAGTCTTCGGCGCCGAAGATGGCGCCGGTGAGGCGCGACGAGGCGCGGCAGATCGCGTAGGTGTTCATGACGCCCTCGGCTGTCTCGATCAGGGGCATGACGGCGATGGAGCCGGGGGCGATGCCGCGCTCGCGTTCCAGACTGGCCAGGAGGCGGTCGGCCTGTTCGACGTCGGCGGCGGTGTTGGCCTTGGCGAGCACGATGCCATCGAGTCCGGGGCGGACGACGGCGGCGAGGTCATCCTCCACCATGCCGGTCCAGAAGCCGTTGATACGCACGTAGACGGCGTATGGGCCGCGGGGCAGGCTCTCGACCGCCTTGCCGGCGAGGACGCGGGCGTTGGCCTTCTCAGCGGGCGGTACGGAGTCTTCGACATCGAGGCAGATGACATCCGCGCCAGACGTGGGGGCCTTCTCGATGAAGCGCGGGCGGATGACGGGCACGGTGAGGACGCTGCGCATGAGGGCTGTCGGGCTGGTGGACTGCATAAGAGGTGCCTCTGGGGAGCCTCAGCGTAACTGAGTGCGTGCGGGGTTCGCAATTGCGGGTCGTGGTTGGGACCACAGAGGCACACTGAAGCAACACTGAGGGACACAGAGGGGATTTGGGGCGATACTTGGCGCGATGGAGGCGATCGATTGACGGAGATCATCACGGCGGCGACCGGCTTCTTGATCGCGGTCCTGTGGTTCGACTTGATGTTCGACGTGCAGATGCTGCCGCACCGTGGGGCGGGCGATGCGCCGGAGAGTGTGCTGGACTCGATATCGGCGTACTACCGGCGGGTGACGACGACGGCGACGCCGATGGGGCGGTTGGTGGCGCTCGTGATGCTGGTGCTCATCGGTGGGCTGGTGGTGCAGGCGGTGAGGGAGGACGCGCCCGTGTGGGTAAGCTTAGTGTCGTTTGCTGGCGCGTCGCTGGGGATCGGGTTGGCGGGGGTGCGGGTGTTCGGGCGGGCGCGGCGATTGGGCGCGGCGACGGATTCGGTGGCGGTGAAGAGCGGACTGGCGCGGAGCATCCTTCGCGATCACGTGGTGTGCTTGGCGGGGATGGTGACGGTGTTGGTGGTGCAGTTGGCCGCGGCGTGACGGTCCGGTCCGCGGACGTAGACCCCTTGACGCCGGCTCAGTAACCGAAGAATTTAATCAGGTACTCGTAGGGTGAACCCCAAGGGCTATAGTAAAGTGGGCATTGGTCGGGGAACCAATTACAGGACAACTCGTCAGGGAAGCCAGTGCTGTTACGGAAGAAATGATACGGCAGGCCACCATTCGCGGCCGACTGCATGGTATGCCAACCTTCGGTGTTGCACTGATCGGTTGGTGAGCCGGGTTGAACCATCGAACCAACGAAGATGTCGTTTGGAAACCATCCCGCATTGGCGTAGATTGTGTACGTGCCGCTACTCCCCGACGTGTGGCCGTACAACAAGGTGCTGTATAGTGCGCCGTCGATCGCGCGGCGAAGTTCAACGTTCACACGAGGGCAGGAACCCCCGATCGGAACGCGGGTAGCTTGGGCAACACGCACCGAGGCAGAGGAGTCCAGCGTCAGCCCATACGCGCGAAGACGAACCGTGTGACTGCTGGAATTCCAGGCCCAGTCTAGCCCCCAGGGGTTTTGCTCCAACATCCATCCCTCACAGTTTTCGTGCCAGCCACATTCGAGCCGGGCCTGGGTGGATCCCTGGTATCCAACCGGATGGTAAAGATAGAGCGACGTGTCGTACGGGTAGAAAGCCAGCGCAGGTCGAGTATCACTCGGCATAAGGACGGCCAATCCGATCGCAAAGACGAGCGCTGCTAGCAGTCGCCGCACTTTATGCCCCCAAGGATCTGCGTGATTTCGGTGGCCGGGAGATTGTTTGCCGCTATAAAGATGAGGCCACCATCGGTGCGGACTGCCGCCATAGAGGTGCCTAGACCTTCCTCAGCAGGAGGATCAACGATCAGAACTTGGGTGTCCCCGACAGTGGCTTCCCTCACGCGATCGGCCGCCGCGTCCCAGCGCAGGATACCGTCGCCTACTTCATATTGCACATGGAAACTCCCACGCTTGGTAAGGAAAGACTGGGCAACGAACAGCAAAGTCTCGTCGCCGCATGTGGCTTCGAATTGCGGGGTCTCCAGGCTCGTTCCCGGCGGCAGATACGAGAACGTGAGGTGCTCCCCTAGGGGAAAGCTCGTCACAGCGCAGCCCGACCCCTCCTCGCGCGGCGCGGATTCACCGAACGGCACGAGTTGGATACCGGCAACTTCCCCGCTGAATGCCGGTTCAGTATCCACGGTGTTTTCCACCAGGCGGTTACTTATTTCCTCAAACGGAAAATCCGCCGAATAGTAGTCGCCATCGGTTATGGTGATGGGTTTCTCGTAACGGGGTCCATAGCCACCCGCAACGATCGGCTCGTCGATCTGCGTATCGTACGGCGGATGGGGCGCGGCGCCATCGCTTGAATCCTCGCCACATGACGCAACGAGAAACAATAGAGCTAGACTAGAGACCAGCAATCTATACATTCGACCGGCCTTGTGCGACTCACTCTACCCCCCGTCTTAGACTCCCGTCAATATCTCCTATCGGTTAATTTGTTAGGACTCCTCGGTGATCGCCTCGTTTGACCGTGTAGGAGCCACGTTCTTATACTTCGCACCGTCGCCCCGTTTGGGCGGCTTGAAGGAGTCCAAGCGTTTGCGAAATCCCAGGGCGTTCTATACACCACTCGCGGCCGGCGCGCCGGTGCCGGGCGATGTCTCGGCGCGACCTTGCCGGATGATCCACTTCTTCCCGCCGCAGCTCGAGAAGGTGCGGGCAAAGATCCCGGAGATCATCCCGCAGGTCGATGTGCTGCTCGGGAACCTGGAAGACGCGATCCCGGCGACGGACAAGCAGGCGGCGCGCGACGGGCTGATCGAAGTCGCGCTGAACAACGATTTTGGGAATACA
>JANLRX010000005.1:0-2545 GCA_031362025.1 Chloroflexota bacterium | reverse complement strand
TTTCGCCCAGGTCGACGACGTACTTCATCGGCGCGGACGGTGTAATTAAGAGCGTCTTTACCGGCCCCCTGACTGATGAACAGAACGGCACAAACGTGCAGGGCGCAATCGGCGAAAGCGAGCTCGACACGCGCATCAAGGAGATCCTTGATGGCGACGGATAAGACGCTCGGCGAAACGCCGCCGGTGCGCTCGAGCTGGTCGCGCACTGTCAACTTCATCAACCCGCTGAAGGCTGTGTGGTGGCTTTTCACCAACGTTCGCTTCGCGATCCTGCTGCTGGTGGTTCTGGTGTTGGTGAGCCTGCTGGGCGTGATGATCCCGCAGCTTCCAGCGCAGTTCCGCGGCGACGAGATCTCAACCCAGATGTGGATCGAGACTACACAGGAGGACGACTTCGGGTTCCTGACATCGCCGATGGAGACGGTCGGACTGTTCGACGTGTTCCACCAGCGCTGGTTCGCGTTGCTGCTCGGCGTGACGATGGCCTCTACCGGCGCGTACGTCGTGAGCCGCTTCCCCGGCGTCTGGCAGACGGTGACACGGCCCCGCAGGCGAGTGCCCGACCGCTACCTGGAGATGGCCCCGCACCGCTTTCAGGCGGAAGGCGCGATCGATATCGACCGGCTGGAGGGGGGGCTGCGGGCCCGCCGCTACCGTGTCGAACGAGTGGCCGAGGGCGGGGCGACGTACTTGTTCGCGGACCGCTTCCAGTGGGCGCAGTTCGGGTCTCTGCTGACGCATGCCGCCGTCATCGTGTTCATTCTCTCGGCAGTGGTGAGCCGGATCGATGCGTTCTCCTCGCCACTGTTCCTGTCCGAGGGCAACACGCTGCCGGTCTTCCCGGTGAAGGACCCGAACCAGATGCAGGTGCAGCTCGTCGATTCGTACGCGCAGTTCGCGGCGGACGGGCAACCGCTGGACTACCGCGCCGACATGATCATCTACAAGCGGGGCGAGGAAGTGCTGCGCTGCTCGTCCACTGTGAATACGCCCTGTCAGTACGAAGGGTATCGGTTCTACCAGGCCGCGTACTTCGGGTACGGCGCGGAGGTGGAGGTGCTCGACATCGCGACCGGCAACGTCATTTACCACGAAACGCTGGCGCTCTCGGAGCAGGTACCGTCGCCACAACTCGTCATCACCCAGGATGGCGAGACGTTGCTCGATGAGACGGTGCTGCTCACCGACAGCGTGGACACGGGCGACGTCGCATACCGTGCCGCGCTCATCCGCCTCCCGGACGGCACGCCGGTCACCCTCTGGCAGCCGGTGGACGGTGGCGAGCTGTTCATCTTCGAGCCGGGCGGCGATATCCGTACGTCTCTCGCCGTGGGCGAAACGGTGGAGACGGGTGGCTACACGTTCAGCTACACGGCCAGCGAAAGCATCCCCGCCTCCGTCATCGACGACTTCCCGTTGCCGGAGAGCGCTGGTCAAGGCGCGACGGGCCCGGCTTTGCTTGAACTCACGAACACGGTTTACGGCACGAGCCGCACCTCCGAAGGGGACCGCAACGCGGCGCCGGTCACGTCGGAGCGACCTCCGGCGCTGACGATCGCGGGGCTGGACGCGCAATCGGTCACGCTCGAACCGGGTGACACATTCGAGGCGGACGGTTTGCGGTACACGTTCGTCAGGCAGGCGGAGTTCGCCGGCATCGAGGTGCGTCGGGATCGCAGCGATATGCTGGTCTGGCTGGGCGCGGCGTTCACTGTTTTTGGGCTGATGATCACGTTCTGGGTGCCCAGAAGAAGGCTATGGGCTAAAATAGCGCCTCGGCAGCCCGACGGCACGGAGTCCGGCGGGTTCCGGCTAGCAATGGCCGGACAGGCGCCTGGGCACGCAGATTACACCCGCGAGCTACGGCAACTGGCCCGGCAAGCCGGCGCTGAGACAGAACGGACAGACGACGATGATTGAAATGCTGCTTTCGATAGACATCGGGGTGGACCCGAAGATCGTGGACGTGATCGGACTTGAGATCACGTGGCACGGGCTGTTCACGGCGATCGCGGTGATCGTCGGGGTCGGGATCTCGTCCTGGCTGGCCCGCAAGATGGACTATCCCGAAGACATGATCTACAACGTCGCGCTGGCGCTGGTGATCGGCGGTATCGTCGGCGCGCGCGGGCTCTACGTGATCGAGAACTGGTCCATCTTCAAGGACGACGTTGGCGAGATCTTCGCGATCAACACCGGCGGCATCTCGATCTATGGGGCGCTGATCGGTGCGGCGATAGCCGGGTGGTCGTTCGGGATGATCACGAAGGTGCCGAACATCCCGCGAGCGGCCGACATCGCATCGATCGGCGGCATCGTCGGGATGGCGATCGGGCGCGTCGGCGACATCATCAACGGCGAGCATTTCTCGAAGACGACGGACCTTCCGTGGGGTGTCGTCTACACCGATCCGGACAGCCCCAGCTGGATCCGCTTCGGGGCTGGCGCCGAGCCACAGCACCCCGCCGTCGCCTACGAGATGATCGGCGACCTGGCGATCTTCGTGATCCTGCTGGTGGTGTACTTCCGGGTGCCGCGCGCG
>JANLRX010000509.1:0-2315 GCA_031362025.1 Chloroflexota bacterium | reverse complement strand
TTCGCGGAGGGCGACTCGGAGGCGAGCCAGCTTTCGTACGCGGTGACGGTGGTCGAGCGGTACCTCGCAGAGGCGACGTATTCGCAGCCGAAGACGGATACCCACGCGGAGATCGACGGGGCGCGGCTGACGACGTTCGATGCGCTGGTCGGGTTCATCGACGACAACAAGGACGTGATCTTCTCGTCGGGACGGCTGGCGGGCGGGACGCAAGAGGCGTTCCTGCGGCGGCTGCACGCGACACGGGAGTACGTCGGGCACTTAATCCGGAAGCTGGACTCGCACGAGGACGAGAAGCGGCACCGGATCGACTGGGATGCGCGGCAACTGAACGTGATCGACATCCACTCGCTGCACGACCGGGCGAAGCGCTTCGTCGTGGGCGTGGTGCTGAAGCAACTGCTCGAAGAGAAAGACAAGCTCGGGCGGCGGGATCCGCTGGTGTTCGTGGTGTTGGACGAGCTGAACAAGTACGCGCCGCGGGATGGCTGGAGTCCGATCAAGGAAGTGGTGCTCGACATCGCAGAGCGGGGCCGGAGCCTGGGGGTGATCCTGATCGGCGCGCAGCAGACGGCGAGCGAGGTAGAGCGCCGGGTCGTGGCGAATGCGGCCTATCGGATCGTCGGGCGGCTGGACACGGCGGAGGCGCAGCGTGGCGAGTACGGGTTCCTGACGGAGGCGACACGGGCACGAGCCTCGCTGCTGAAGCCGGGGAGCATGTTCGTACACCAGCCGGAGATCCCGGTGCCGCTGCTCGTGCAGTTCCCGTTCCCGTCGTGGGCGACGCGGTCGGAAGAGGTGGTGGAGAGCGCGGAAGTGCCGCGCGGATTCCGAAAGTAACGAACATGGGAACATTGGAACAATGGAACAGCCGGATCGGTGCTGGGGTGCCGTGCAGCGGTACCCGCCTGGTATCCGCCACGTTCGTAGCGCAGTCCTAAGCGATGCGTTTTCTGCATACATCTGATTGGCATGTTGGCAAGCCGCTGCGCAACCACAAGCGGGACGACGAGCACCTGGCCGCGCTCGAAGAGGTGCTGGGGATCGCGAAGGAAGAGGCGGTCGATTGCGTGCTCGTGGCCGGCGATGTGTTCGACACTGGGGTGCCGACGCCGGAGGCCGAGCGCATCGTGTTCCACGTGCTGGGCGAGCTGGCGGGGGAGCGCATCCCGACGGTGGTGATCGCGGGGAACCACGACCATCCGCGGCGATGGAGCGCGTACGCGCCGGTGTTCAAGCGGCTGGGCATCCACGTGGTGGGGGAGCCGGTGCCGGCGGACGAGGGCGGAGTGCTGGAGATCGTCTCGAAGGACGGCAGCGAGACGGCGGTGATCGCGGCGCTCCCCTGGGTGAGCGAGCGCAAGGTGCGGGACTTCGAGTCGCTGATGTTACAGGGCCAGGAGCGGCTCGACTACGCCGAGGGCGTGAGCAAGATGGTCGCGCACCTGTGCAAGAGCTTCCGGCCGGACACCGTGAACATCCTGCTCGCGCACCTGCTGCTGGAGAACGTGAAGACGGGCGGGCCGGAGAGCGGCGAGCGAGAGATCCACATGGGCGATACGTACGTCGTGCGCTCGCAGAGGCTGCCGCCCGCGATTCAGTACGCGGCGCTGGGCCACGTGCACCTGCCACAGGAGTTCGGGCTGGCGAACGCGTACTACTGCGGCTCGCTGCTGCAGTGCGACTTCGGCGAGGCGGGCAATCAGAACGCCGTGAACATCGTCGACGTGGCACCGGGGCGAAAGGCGACAGTGCGGCCGGTGCTGCTGCGGACGCCGGTGCAATTGCGAAACATCGGCTCGCACAAGGGCGGGGTGACGCTGGACGAGCTGAAGGCGCTGGCACCAGATGGAGACGGCTACGCGAAGGTATTCCTGAAGGTGGACCGGCCGCTGCCGGGGCTCGCGGAGCAGGTGCGGGCGATCGTTCCGAACGCGGTCGATATCGTGGTGCAGCGGACGGACGAAGAGCGGGCGGACAGCGGGCCGGTGATCGAGGGGATGTCGCACGCTGAGATGTTCGAGGTCTACTACGAGGGCAACTTCGGGGGGCCCCCGCGTGCGGAGCTCAAAGAACTGTTCCGCCAGCTCTACGAGGAGGCATCCAGTGCGACCAATTAGGCTCGTCGCGCAGGGGCTGACCGCGTACTGCGAGCCGGTGGAAATCGACTTCTCGGAACTGGACCTGTTCGCGGTGACGGGACCAACAGGTGCTGGTAAATCATCTCTCGTTGATGCCATCACCTACGCCCTGTTCGGCAAGGCGCCGCGCGCTGGGAACGCCGTGAACATCGTCGACGTGGCACCGGGGCGAAA
>JANLRX010000477.1:0-1775 GCA_031362025.1 Chloroflexota bacterium | reverse complement strand
GGTTGAGGGTCAGGTCCGACTTCAATTCGCCGGCTTGGCCAAGGCAAAGTTCGTCTCGTTATACAGCGCGTCTCTGCTACCACGCGATAGCGAAATTGCGCGGTCGGTCAGAAAGTACTCAATATTAGCTTTCGTAACTCGTTTCGCGTTCTGCGTGCGAGCCCAAGCTGCGCATGTGGCGACGAGATCAGGAATTGTCTCCTTCTCACGCTCGTAGAGCGTTCTCTCCACGGCCGCTTCGACCTTTTGCATCAGCACACGAGTCTCGCCGTCGGATGCGAACCTGCTTCGAATGCCCTTGGTTTCCCAGAAGAGGAACTTCAGGCCATAGAGTGAATCAAAGTCTGCCTCTCGACCGTCCACGAACGCCAGCATTTGTGCTGTGAGAGTAGCTTCATCTCTCTCCGTGAGTTCGCCCGGTGACCGAGATTGGGTAACAAACTCGACTTTCTCGTCGGCGTACCAGATCGCTCGACGGACCAGGGCGAACACTGCCGCGTTTTGGATCCAGCAGACCATCACCTGCGCCAATTCCTCGTTTCCATCGTGATCCGCGAATTCCCGACCAAGAAACAACTGTGATGCACCTTGGCGTTGCGCTGCCGAGACGAATCCCTCCCAATCGAGGGGATCTGACCAGACTACCGTCGCCTGTGCCTCTCCAGGAGACACAAAGCGGGAAGAACCTCCAACCCAAGTTCACGGGACTTTGTTGTTAGCTCATCGCAGAATGCATCCAGCTTGGCCATACCGCGTGCTAGCTAATCGGCCGTCTTCGCGGCCGTCGTTTCCGCTAGCTCGCGGATGCGCAGGCATTCGAGGCAGAGGCGGTAGCCGTTGTCGCCGGCGCGGCGTTCGTGGAGGGGGATGCCGCGGCCGGGGAGGCAGCGGTCGTTGTCGTGGTAGATGCGGTGCTCTTCCGGCTTTTTGGCCTGGGTTGTGGAGTGATACGCGTTAACTGTGGACATCAGGGGACCTCTTTCGTTGCCCTGTCATTATACGCCCGCCCGTCGCGCATACGTTCTTCCACGGCTTCTCGGGAGGCTGGGACGCCCTCCACGCCCACGCCTTCGATGACGAGCGAGGCTGCGGCGGCGGCGAAGCGGGCGGCGGCCCAGGGGTTGCCACTCTCGGCGAGGCGGATGAGGAACGCGGTGGCGTAGGTGTCGCCGGCGCCGGTGAAGTCGGTGGGCGTGGCGGCGATGGCGGCGCTGTGGTGCCAGATCGGGCCGTCGGGCTCGGAGTCGAAGTGCAGGTCCGCGCCGCCGTAGCCACGGGTGAAGGCGAGCACGTCGACCCGCGAGGCCCACTCGGCAAGTGCATCGGGCGCCTGGTCGGGCGACACGTCCTCGTCCGAGAGGAAGAGGGCACGCACACGCTCGAGGGCCATCTCGGCGTCCCAGTCTGCGGGCGAGACGGGGAGCACGCGATCGTCGGGGCCAACCTCGCGGAGCCATCCCTGCGCGCCTGCCCCAACGAGCGTTTCGGCAGAGAACCCCCAGGCGAGGGAGACGTCGATTTCACCGGCGACGGGGCCCAGCAGGGCGATGCGGGCGCTGCGCCATTCGTTGGGGAGGTGCTCGGAGGTGAGGCGGGAGGCGCGTTGAGGGACCCACTGTTCGCGCTGGCCATCTGGTGTGTAGACGTTGCGGAACTGGGTGGTGTTCTCGCTGGGCACGCGGTAGACGTCGATGCCGGGTAGGAGTTCGGCGAGGGGGAAGTCGTCGGCGCAGGAGGTGAGGACGGCGGTGCGCAGGCCGAGGTTACGGGCGAAG
>JANLRX010000459.1:0-6196 GCA_031362025.1 Chloroflexota bacterium | reverse complement strand
GGTTCGATATCATAGAGGGGCTGAAGCGGTTCGATCCGAAGGAGTTGGCGGCATGAACGGTGAAGTGCTTTCGATACACATCACTCCAAAGGCGGAGGCCCCGATGGTGGCCGTGCCCGAGGTGAACGCCGTCGCGGGCCGTGGTCTTGAAGGCGACCGCTACTTCGAGCACACCGGCACGTACTCCGAGACGCCCGGTAGCGGCCGCGAAGTGACGCTGATCGCGACGGAAGCGATCGCCGAGGCGGAGTCGGAGTACGGTGTGAAGCTGGCGCCGGGCGATTCGCGGAGGAACATCCTGACCAGCGGTGTGGCGCTCAACGACCTCGTCGACAAACAGTTCCGGGTCGGCGATGTGGTGCTGCGCGGGAGGCGGCTGTGCGAGCCGTGCGACTACCTGCAGGGGCTCGTCGGGCAAGAGAACGTGACGAAGAGCCTGGTACACCGCGGCGGGCTGCGTTGCGACATCGTGAGCGGCGGTACGATCCGGGTGGGCGACGCGGTGGTCGCCTGAGATTTGAGGTTGAACGTAGCCCGCTGGCTGACACCGGCTAGCGCTCTTCTCCTGGCACTCGCTGCGTGTGGTGGTTCCGATGATGATGCATCTTCGGGTTCCACGGGTGAGCCAACGGTCGTCACACTGAGCGTGGACTTGTCCGGCGTCGACGATGGCGATTCCGTCGTGGAGCAGGTCGCGGGAATTGCGGAGAAGAGGGCGGAGTACTACTTCGATGAAGACGTCGACGTCGAAACCTCAGGCGACCAAATCGAGATTACGCTCCCTGGACCTCTGGAAGACGAGCGGTTGTTTGAAGGCAAGGGTTACTTTGAGTTCCAGGAGCCGGTCATCGACGATTCCGGCAAAGTGATGTGCGAAGGCGGGTCATCTCCGTCCCGCACTGTATCCCCGAGCGAGATCACCGTTTCGGAAGCTGGGGGCGAGCAAATGCTTGTCTGTGGCGCGAGTAGTGACCTCGTGGCTCTGCAACCGGCCGAGGGTACGTCGCCAGGTGGAGCGGTCGCGGTGCTGTCAGGTGAGTTCATATCAAGGGATCAGGTCGAAGAACTGGACGTCCGAACGAGCGACTTCACCGGACCGGGTGTCACTATCGTCTTCAACGGTGAAGGACAATGGATGTTCCAGGAGATCACAAATCGATTGGTTGGCTATCCCATTGCAATCATGATGGACGGGACGCTTCTAACGGCTCCCACCGTGTCGGCGGTCATAGACACTGGCGCAACGGTCATCACCGGGTCATCGGGAGACGAAGCTCGGCTCATTGCCGCGATTCTCAAGTACGGAGAGCTACCGGCGCCGGTCACAATCGTCGATGATGGGAGCGGAGGAAATTCGCAATGAAGTGTCCACGAGACGGCGCCGAACTCATCGTTGAACATCACATGGATATCGAGGTTGACCGCTGCCCGACCTGCAACGGTCGCTGGCTGGACCACCATGAGCTCGACCAACTCGAAGCGACTGCCGCTGCGGAGGCCGAGCGCAGGGCAACGATCGAATACGGGGAGAGGCTGGGCGAGCTAAAGTGCCCGGTCTGCGAGAAGACTATGACGGCGTTCGACTACCGCGCCCAGAGTCTGGAACTGGATGTGTGTCCGGACGGTCACGGGTACTGGCTCGACTCCGGCGAAGAGGGCCGGGTTCGAGACATTATCTCGCAGCGGGTACGAGACCTCGGGCGGGCGGCGGGCGCGGAGGCGAACTGGGGCAGCTTCCTGGGCGGGATCCGGAGAGGGCTCGGGAAGCGGCGCTAGCTGGAGACGGCTTCTTCGAGCGGGACGTAGTTTCCGGGCGCGACCCGGCGGACGGCACGGAAGCGGCCGGCCTTTAGCTCTTCCAGCATCTGCGCTTCGCTGCCGATCGTGGCGTCGAACATCGTGGCGTAGCGACCGATTTCCAGCGGCATGTGGGCGTCGCTGCCACCGACTGTGGGCAGTCCGAGGTGATTCGCAACATCACAGGCAAGCTTGTTCTCGCGCTCGATGCAGCCGCCGTTCATCACTTCGATCGCGTCCACCATCGAGAACCCGGGGTGCGCGCAGACCTCTTCGAGCGGGAGGTGCTGCTCACGCCAGCGGTCGCCGAAGAGCAGGCTCGAGGGGCCGGGGTAGTAGCGGAAGGGGTGGTTCATCACCATGAAGGCGTTGTACTGCTCGCAGGCGCGGCGGAGGTCGCTGACGTGGCGCAGGTTCTTGACGTCACCTGGTAGGCCAAAGACGCCGACATGGCCCATCTCGGTGGTGTACTCGCGGGCGTTGTAGACGAAGAGTCCGTACTCCTCGCGGAAGCGCTGAACCTCGTCGGCGCGCCACATGTGCAGGTGCTCGGTGATGGCGACGCCGTCCAGTCCGACTTCCTTCGCCTGTTCGCCGAGCCGCTTCGGCGATATGTCGCTGTCCATCGACCCGACGATCGTGTGGACGTGCATATCAATGATCGATCCCATTGCGCCTCGCTTGGAGTAAGTTCAGCCACGGCCAGATACGGGCTGTAGCCTCACGATACCATAACCCTCACGTCAGCGGGAGGGCCGCTATGGAAGCCGGGAGAGGGCGCTCTCCATGAGACCGCGGTTCACTTCAAGCGCTTGTGCGGCCTCGTCAGGATGGTCGAAGTTGAAGCCGAGGAGGTTGGTCATCACGACCTCGTACTCGCCCTGGTGCGCGTAGAGGAATCCGGCGACTTCGTACGCGGAGTCGCCGAGGCCATCGACGGAGTGCACCTCTTCGTTGAGGAACGTGCCGGCGGACGCTTGCTGCGCAGAGAACTCGTCCAGTGTGACGCCACCCTGGACCTGCACGATGACGAATTTGAGTGAGGAATCCTTCGTGTTCCAGGTGCAGGTCTGGTACGGCTCGGAGACACTGCGGTCGGGCTCTTCGGCAGCCTCCTGGCCGAGCGCTTCCTCGACCTCTTCCCTGGTCAGCAGTTCGCAGGAGTCGATGCCGTTGGCGGGGGCCGTTGGGTCGCTGCCGGGCGCGTTCGTTTCCGCCGGGGTCTCGTCGGCGCTGTCGGCCTGCGTGGCCGTGGGCGAGGTATCGCTGTCATCGTCGCCGCAGGCAACGGCGAGAGCGAGGCAGCAGGTTAGCACGAGGAGGGCGAACCATGGCTGTCGTGGCGTCATGTCGTTATCTTAGCGACCTTGCAGAATCGGCAGGTCGAGCAGTTCGACGATCTCGTTGATCGAGTAGTCGGGGGCGATCGGGCCGGTGAGTTCGGGTTCGTCGGTGGCCGCTTCCGTGGGTTCGCCCGGGTGCGGGCGGCGCCAGATCGCGGTCAAGCCCAGCGTCTTCGCGCCTTCAACGTCCGCGCGCAGGTTATCGCCCACCATCGCGGCGTCCTCGCCGTCGAGGCCCATCTGTTCGAGCGCGACCTGGTATATGCGCGGGTGCGGCTTGAGGTAACCGACGTCGCAGGAGACGACCATCGCCTCGAAGAGCGGCGTGAGGCCGAGTTCGTCCACCTCTTTCGTAAACTTGGGCCCGCCGTAGCCGCGGTTGGTGACGCAGGCGATGCGATAACCCCGCTTCCGTAGCTCCTCGAGCGTGGCGAGGACGTCCGGGAACAGCTCGCGGCCGAGGAAGATGCCGCCGAGGTTCCACGCCTCCCAGAGCTCGTTGCCCTGCTCCGGTGTCAGTTCGATGTTGTGCTGGCGGGCGATGCGGCGGCAGAGCTCGGGATAGTTCGGGTCCACGCAATCGCCGTGGAACGCCTGGTGCGTCTCCTCGTCCACGGCGAGACGGATGTCGCGGCCGAGGAATTGGCGCTCGCCCTCCGCCATGTCGTAGCCCCACTGGCCCTGCACGACGTCCGTGATCTGCCGCATCGTCTGCCCACGAACGATGTTGCGCGGCGGCATGTTCGGGAAGTGCCAGAGCGTATCTCCCAGATCGAAGAAGACGGCAGTGATCGGCATGTCGTTAACTCTACCGAGGCGCGAGGGCAGACGCTACGGTGCGAGCACGGCGTTCATGTCGCCGATGCTATAACCGGCGGCCTCGAGGCCGTCGATCAGCGACTGGAGGGCGGGGCCGTCCTGGGACGCGGAACCAACGTGGAAGACGTAGATGGCGCCCGCGCTCGCGTTGTCCAAGCAGCGCTGGGTGATCTCCGGCGCGGAGTACCCCATCCAGCCGCGCGAGTCCACGGTCCACATGACGTTATACGAGTAGCCGCGCGCTCCGACATCGTCGTTCACGGACTGGTCGTACGCGCCGAAGGGCGGGCGGAAGTAGGGAAGCGTCGTGGCGCCGGAAAGCTCCTGCACGATCTGCTCCGTGCGGTCGAGCTGGTCCCAGCGCTCGGCCTGCGTCAGCGGAATGCCGTTGCCGGACGCGCCGGTGAAGGAAGGATGGTCGTAGGAGTGGTTGATGAGCGTGTGGCCCTCGTTGACGATGCGGCGGAGGAGGTCGGGGTACTGGTCCGCCCAGGCGCCGGTCATCCCGAAGCTGGAGGTGATGCCGTTGTCGCGGAGGACATCGAGGATCAGCACCGTGTACCCGGCGTCGGAGCCCGCATCGAAGGTGAAGGCGACGGTGTTGCGGCTGATGTTGCCGGCGCGAATAACCTGCGCCGAGCCGCCGGCGGAAGGCGGTGGAGTGGGCGCCGCCGTGGGCCCGGGTGTCGCACCACTTCCAGCGGGGATCGCGAGAACTTGCCCGATGCTGATGCTGGTGGGATCGCTGATCCCGTTGGCGGCGGAGATGGCTGCGACGGTCGTGCCGAAGCGCTGGGCGATAGAGTACATCGTGTCGCCGGGCTGGACGATGTAGGTGGCGCCGCCGCTGGTGTCTGTCGGCACGGGCGCGAAGGTTTGGCCGGGTGTGGTTGGCGCGGGTGTGGCGGTGCTTCCACTCGGCATCGGTGAGGTCCCGGGTGTCGTGTGCGTCGGTGTCGCGGTGGTACTACCGGAGGGATCGGGCGTGTCATCGTCATCACCGCAGGCTGTGAGAGCGCACGCCATGACGGCAAGCAGGAGCAGGGCGAACAGCGCGCTGAATCGCATCTTCACTGGGAGAAACGGTGGAAAGGCGGCGAAAGTTGCTACGGGGAGGCTTCGATGAGGTCAAGAAGTTCGCGGGGTGAGACGAACTGTGGTTGGTCGAGTCCGAGTCGACGGCATTCAGTGAGGAGGGTGCGGTCGCCGGTGACGAAATACTCGATGTTCGCGTCGATGGCCGTCGCAACTATGGGGCGGTCTTGTTCGTTAACGGTGAGTGGCCCGGATTCGGAGCTGTCAGCAAGGATAACGAGACCGGGGCTTTGGAGGATTTTCCAAAGCCTACCAACTGCGGTGGGAAGTTTGTTTACAACGACAAGGGCTATCTCGTCGATTACTCGCTGTGACAGATAAATGGTGATGAGGCCAGCCTCGTGCATCTGAAGAAGTCGATGAGGAGGTCCGCCGGCCATATATGCGCCGGAGGCGAGGACGTTCGTGTCGAGGAATACGCTAGGCCGATTTTCGGCGAGCACTTCGTCCAGCGCTTAAATCGCGTCGGGCACGGCGAAGGTCTCGCTGAAACTCTTCCTCGGGAATGCCGGCAGCTTTGAGTGCCGCGCCGATGGCGTCCACTGCCGCGACGACTCCCCGTCGCGATGGCGTTAGCACGATTCGGCCGTCGTCGACCGCCACATCCAGTGAGTCGCCGTCCCGAAGTCGAAGATCGCGCCGGATGTTTGCCGGGAGGGTCAGCTGACCGCGTTCGCGCAGTCTTGTTTTTCGTATTTCTGACATCAGATGTATGATATCAGACTTTGCGCCTCAACGCGTCGTTCATCGACCCGCTGCGGTAGCCGGCGAGGTCTACGGTGACGTGGAGGTAGCCGAGCGACTTGAGGTGGGCGGTGATCGCCTCGCGGTGGGGGAGGAGTGCTGTGAGGCCGACCTCGTCGGTCTCGATGCGGGCGAGGGGATCGCCGGATGGGAGGACGTGGTGGCGGACGCGGAGCTGGCGGACACCGAGCGAGCGGATGTACTGCTCCGCCTGGCCGACGCGCGAGAGGTTCTCGATCGTGACCGGTGTGCCGTAAGGGATGCGGGAGGCGAGGCAGGCCATGGCTGGTTTGTCCCAGGTGGGGAGGCCGCGCTCGCGGGAGAGTTCGCGGATGTCTGCTTTCGTGAGGCCGGCTTCGACGAGAGGGCTGCGGACGCCGTGGTCGGAGGCGGCGCGG
>JANLRX010000497.1:0-15993 GCA_031362025.1 Chloroflexota bacterium | reverse complement strand
CTTCGTCACGGTGCGTCTACGCCGGGCTAAGTCTATCTGTTGCTGGATGCCCGCATCGTTCTGCCCGAGTGTCCGGACAACCGACTTCATCAACCTCAATGCGTCCACGTCATCCGGATCACTTCGCAAGTGTCGACGTATAGCCTTCTGTGCGACCCCTACCTGATGGAGAACATCGGGCACTGCCAACCTCAACGCCTTTCGCGCACCACTACTTAGCACCCTGACATCACGTGCCAATCCTCCGAGGGTTGATGCGGACATCTCTCGAGCGTGTTCGTATCCATCTTTTCGTTCTAGCCATTGGACGGGCGACCTTCGTGTCGTCCACAATAAGTTGGCGTATCCCCAAGCCGCCTTCCCTTCGAGAAGCGGATCAGCGAATCCTATTGCAAGCGCCGTAAGATAAGATTTCTTGGCAGCGGCGTACTCGCCCATCTCTAGAGCCAGGTCACCAATGTCGGAGTGAATCTTGGCGTTCTTCGGATCCTTCTTCAGTTCGACAGTCAGGGCTGCCATTGCTAGCTTCTGCTCTCGTTCTTCAGCACGCTCTCGTTTCTTCGTCTCTTTTTTTCTCGCCTTAAGCTCTTCCGCTTTGAGAGACGCGATGCGCTTCTTCTCTTCCTCTTTGGCAGCAGTGATTCGCCTTCTCTCTTCGGCCCATTCACGCTGCTGTCGTTCGGATGCTAAGCGCTCAGCGTCGAGCCTGCGCCCCTCGGCCGTTTTCCACTCCAAAAGGCATGCGGATCCGCACACATCGCCGTCTCTTACTTTCCGACGCGCAAGCCAAGCAGGCTTTTTACCACAGACCACGCATAAAGCCATTTGGCTGATTATAGCGGCGTAGCAGTCAGCCCGCAGGCTGAGGAGCGACCGTGCCCCCGCCCCCGCCGTTCGTCGACGCGGGCGCCTGCTCGTACGTCATGCGGTAGAGGCGGGCGTAGATGCCGTTCTGGGCGAGGAGTTCGGCGTGGGTGCCGATCTCGGCGATGCGGCCGTGCTCCATGACAACGACGCGGTCGGCGTTGCGGATCGTGGAGAGCCGGTGCGCGATCACGAACGAGGTGCGGTTGCGGAGCAGGCGGTCGAGCGCGTTCTGGATGATCACCTCGGTGCGCGTGTCCACGTTCGCTGTCGCCTCGTCGAGGATGAGGATGCGCGGGTCGGCGATGACGGCGCGGGCGAAGGCGATGAGCTGCCGCTGGCCGACCGAGAGGTTCTGGCCGCGCTCGTGCAGGTTCGTCTCGTAGCCCTCCGGCAAGCGGGCGATGAACTCGTGCGCGCCGACCAGACGGGCCGACTCTTCGATCTCGGCGTCGGTCGCATCGAGGCGGCCGTAGCGGATGTTCTCGCGGATGCTGCCGGAGAACAGGAACGGGTCCTGGAGCACGATGCCCAGCCGCCGCGATAGCGAGTGCCGCTCGATCTCCCGCACGTCGCGCCCATCGATGAGAACGCGGCCCTCCGTCACATCATAGAAGCGCGTGATGAGCGACGTCAGAGTGCTCTTGCCGGCGCCTGTTGAGCCGACGATCGCGATCGTCTCGCCCGGTTGAACGTGCAGGCTCACGTCGTCGAGCACCTTCACGCCGGGGACGTACTCGAACGTGACGTGGTCGAACTCAATTTCGCCCTTGATATCGGGTAGCACTTCGGCGTTCTCCGCATCGACGATCTCGGGCTTCGTGTCCAGCACTTCGAGGATGCGCTGGCCGCCGGCCATCGCCCGCTGGAGCTGCGTGTACTGCAGCACGAGGTCGCGGATCGGGTCGAAGAAGCGCTGGACGTAGAGCGTGAACGAGATCAGGATGCCCACCGTCATCGACCCGTCCAGCACCCGGAACCCGCCGAAGACGATAACCAGCGCCGTGGCCACGGCCACCAGCAGCTCGACGATCGGCATGACGGCGGCGGTGACCCGTCCAGCGTCCACGTTGGCGTTGAGGTTCTGGGTGTTAACACGGTCAAAGCGCTTGGCGTTCTCGTCCTCGCGGGAGAGGCTCTGGATGACGCGCACGCCGGAGACGTTCTCCTGCAGGTTCGCGTTCACCTGGGCGATCGCCTGGCGCACGCGGATGAAGGCGAGCCGCGCTCTGATCTGCCAGAAGGCCATCACGATCACGAGCACCGGCACGACGCTGAAAGTGATCAGCGAGAGCTGGGCGTCCATCAGGAAAAGGAAGAAGACGACGAGCCCCAGCCCGACGAAGTCCGCGAGCACGGTGAGGAACCCGGTGGTGAGCAGGTCCTGGAGCACGGTCACGTCGTTCTGGACGCGCGACATCACGCGCCCGATCTCGTTGCGGTCGAGGAAGCTGAGCGAAAGCTTCTGGATGTGCGCGAACATCTGCGTGCGCAGCGTGAGCAGGATGCGGTGACCCATGAACGCGGTGAGCACCTGTTGTATCCACTGCGCGCCCCAGCCGACGAGGGCGAGGATCATCAGCGCCGCGCCGATGCGGGCGACGCCGTTGGTGTCGCCAACGTCGACGTAGCGGTCCACCGCGACGCCGATCAGGTACGGCTGGATGTTGGAAACGACGGCGAAGACGATCATCGCCAGCGTCGCCCCCGCAGCCTGCTTCTTGTACGGCTTCAGGTAGGGGAACAGGCGGCGCACGACGCGGTGGTCGTACACCTTGCCCAGCTCATCGTCGTCCCAGCCGTCCGCGCCGCGCTTGCCCGATTGCGGCCGCATGTGCCCCTGGTTCGAGCTCCAGCCGCCGGCGCCTCCGCCTCCAAACATTCCCATCGCTAGGCTCCTGGGGTTCCGGTTGGTTCGGGCTGCGCGGCGTAGGCGGTCAGCGCTTCTTCCTGGTCGCGCAGCTCGAGGTCGTAGATCTGGCGGTAGATACCGTCGTTGGCCAGCAGCTCGTCGTGGGTGCCGTGCTCGACGATGCGGCCGTCCTGCAGCACGAGGATCTGGTCTGCCATCTTCACGGTCCGCAGCCGCTGAGCGATGACGAACGTCGTGCGGCCCTCCATCACCTTGGCCATCGACTGCTGGATCTGGTACTCGGTCTGCGTGTCCACGCTGGAAGTGCTGTCGTCGAGGATCAGGATGCGCGGGTCGAGGAGCAGCGTCCGGGCGATCGCGAGGCGCTGCTTCTGGCCGCCGGAGAGGGTGATGCCGCGCTCGCCGACCCAGGTGTCGTAGCCGTCGTCGAGCGTGAGGATGAAGTCGTGGATGTGCGCGGCGTTTGCGGCCGCTTCGATTTGCTCCTGCGTAGCGTTGACCGCGCCGTACGCGATGTTGTCGCGGATCGTCGCGCTGAACAGGAACACATCCTGCTGCACGATGCCGATCGCGTTCCGGAGCGAGGCGATGGTCATGTCGCGGATGTCGTGGCCGTCGATGAAGATGCCGCCGCCGGTGACGTCGTAGAAGCGCGGGATCAGGTTCACCACGGTCGTCTTGCCGCTGCCGGTTGGGCCCATTAGCGCGATCACCTGGCCTGGTCGGGCGTCGATATCGATGCCTTTGAGCACGGGACTGATCGCGTCGTAGCCGAACGCGACGTCCTTGAACTCGACGCGCCCCTGCGACTCCGCCAGCACCAGCGCGTCCGGCTTTTCGCGGACGGCGGACTCGGCGTCGAGGATCTCGAAGATGCGCTGGCCGGCGACGTTGGCGCGCGCCGTGACCATGATGATCCACCCCAGCACGCGCACGGGCATCTGGAGGATCGCGAGGTAGAGGAGGAACGCGGTCAGCTCGCCGATCTCCAGGCGGCCGTTCGACACCTCGGTCGCTCCGACCCACAGCGTCGCCGCCGTGGCCGCGAGCCAGAGTCCGCTCATCGCGGGGGCGTTGATCGCCTGCACGCGGCTCGACTGGTAGGAGCTGGCGAAGATGTTCTGCACTTCCTTCTGGAACTTGGCCTGCTCGTAGTCTTCGCGGGCGAACGCCTTCACGACGCGCGCTCCGCTGAGCGCTTCCTGCATCACCGTGGCCATCCGCGCGAGTCCCTCCTGGATCGTGAACCAGAGGGGGCGCAAGGTCATCGCCATCACCGTGGAACGCCAGGCGATCAGCGGGATGAAGGCCCAGACGACGAGCGCGAGTTTCCAGTTCGTCGTGAGCATCAGGAGGAGGATCGAGACCATCAGGATCAGGACGTAGAACCCGCGCATCACGCCCATCGCGATGAACCAGCGCACGGCCTCCACGTCCTGCGTGGCGCGGGACATGACGGCACCCGTCTGCTGCTGGTCGTGGTAGGCGTAGGAGAGGCGCTGGAGGCGGTCGTAGATGCGGTTTCGGATGTCGTAGGCGACGCGCTGGCTCAGCCACTCGCCGAGGAACGTCTGCCCGAAAGCGAACCCGCCGCGCGCGATCGCCGCGACGACGATTGCGATCGCGGCGTAGACCAGGTAGCGCTTCTCACCGGTCGCAACGATCTCGCCGTTCTCGCGCTGGGGGTCGAGTCCGTAGTCGATCGCCCAGCGGATGAGTTGGGGCATGGCGATGATGGCCGCGCTGGAGGCGATGACGCAGAGCAGCAGAAAGAAGGACCGACGCTTGTAGGGGCCAAGAAACCCCAGGAGGCGGAGTGTATACATTCAGTGTTAAGGGGGAGTGCGGGGTGGGACTTCCCCTTAACCTGATTGTATCCGAACCCTCCCGTTAACGTAAATGTGGGGATGGCGCTGGGTTACCCGTCCTCCGCCGTAATCGTGTCGCCGATGTCAGGGCACGGGTCGTTCTGGTCGTACGGCAGATCGGCAAGGTGTGTGAGCAGGGCCATAGCGTCATCCGTGTCCACCGCATCGTCGCAGTTGACGTCGCCCCAGGGGTGGTCTGCCGCACCCGCTACGCCCACGTCTCCGCCGATCTCCGGGCAGGGCTGCGTCTGGTCGGCGGGGAGGGTAGCCTCGTCGAGGAACAGTGCCAGCGCATCCAGCGGGCCGATGACCTCGTCGCAGTCCACGTTGCCTTGCTCCAGGCTCAACGCTGGTGTGCCGGTGGGAGTTGTGACGGGGGTGGCGGTCGGTGTTGGCGCCGGGGTGTGGACCGGTGTGGGCGCGGCTGTCGGAGTGGGGCAGCCGGCCGGGGTGATGAACGGGATGTAGTCGACAAATCCAAGCGGGTTCAGGTCGGCCTTGTGGTAGATCTCGGTCTCTACGTCCTGAGCCGTACAGAGACCCCAGTTGTTGTACTCAGCCGTGATGTCGCCCGGCACGTCTTCGAGCTGCATCAGGAAGAAGTTGTCCACTAGCGTGCCGCCGGAATTGGTGAAGACGTTGGCGTCCGCGACCGATGCGCCGCCGATCGTCGCGGTAGTGAAATACGGGTCGGTGGGGTTGAAGTCGGTGAAAAGGATGCCGGTCAGGACGTTGTCGAAAGTGTTTCGCAGGACCGTCGCGGAGGTTGGGCCGTAGTAGGCCGCGATCTGAAGCCCGGACGCCATCGTGTCGCTGATCTCGTTGTCGGTAACCTGGTTCAAAGTGCCGGCGACGGTCACGAGATGGCCGTCTCCGTTGTTGCCGACGACGATGTTGTGCGACGCCGTTGAAGAAATCGCGTTTAGGTTCAGGTTCGCGAAGTGCAGGTTGTTTTCGGTGACCGTGATGTTGGTGCCCGACGCGAAGATCCCGCCCACCCCACTGCTGTTCGCGGAGTTCACGGTGTTGCGCTGGACCACGGAGTTGTCGCAGTTACAGGCGATCCCGGAGTTCATCGAGACGATGTTGTTGTCCTCGATCAGGGCGTTTTGGGGATTGAAGTCGATTTCGATGGCAATGCCCGATGCGCCCGTCACTGAGTTCTTCGAGATCGTCGCATTTTCGCTGCCACTCCATCCGAGCACAGCGACGGTGCTTGTCTGAGTGGTTGAGGTCGCGTCGAAGTTCAGGCCAGTAACCAGCACGTCGCTCGCCGTGATCATGACGATGAACTGTTGAGTGACCACCGAGCCCATCTCGACGAGGGCGATTCCGTCGTTCTCGGGCGTCGAACCGGGACCGTACAACTCCACTCCAGCATCATTCATCTCGAGCAAGTCTTCCGTGTAGGTGCCCGCGCAGACGAAGATCGCCTGACCAGGTGCAGCGCTGTCGACGGCGGCCTTGATGTTCGTGAAGTCAGCCGCTCCGCCGTTCCGGCAGTCCACGTTGCCATCGTCAACCACGTAATTGAACCCCGCGAACACGTTGGAAGGCGAAGCCGTATCGCCGGCAAGCATCACGCCAATCACGAAAAGGGCCGCTATGAATGTCAGCCAGCGCATCTGGACATCCTCCTCTGCTCCGAGCGAGAGGATATCACTAGCTGCCGCCGGAGTTCAGCGACTCGCCCACTTCGGGGCACGGCTCGTCTCGCTCGTACGGAAGGGCGGCGAGGTGCGTGAGCAGGGCCATGCCATCCACGGTGTTCACGACATCGTCGCAGTTCATGTCGCCCCACGGGTGCGCGCTGTTGCCGGCGACGTGGAAGTCTTCCCCGATCTCGGGGCACGGATCGGTCTGTTGGGGGGCGAGGCCGGCGTTGTGGGCGAACAGGGCCAGCGCGTCGACCGGTCCGATGACTTCGTCGCAGTCGACGTTGCCCTGCGCCAGATCCGGGATCGGCGTCGCCTGCGGGGTGACGGTTGGGCCGCCTGCCGTCGCGGTGGGGGTGACGACCGGCGTCGCGCCGTTGGTGGGCGTTGGGCAGTTGCCGGGGTTGAGGAAGGGGATGAAGTCCACGGTGCCATTCTGGGGATCGTCCGGGTGATGGTAGATCTCCGCCTCTACCTCTTCGACCGTGCAGAATCCCCACTTGTTCCACTCGGCGTTGACGTTCTCTGGCTGTCTGTCGAGCGTCAGCAGGAAGTTGAAGTCGCCGCTGGTTCCGCCCGCGTCCAGGAAGGTGTTCGCGTCCGCCGGCGAGCCGCCGATCACGGCGCTAACGGTGTGCTCTTCTCCCTGCGCGTCCGCCAACATGATTGCCGTCGGGGTCGACTGGAACGTGTTGCGGACAACCGTGGCGACGGTCGACTCAAGGCCTACCCCCGATGCTTGTGACAGCTCGATCTGGAGCGCAGCGAAGAAGCTTGTGCCCGAGTTCTTGAACACGTTGTCGCTGACCGTCAATGGGTTGCCGCCCATGCGTGATCCCGGGCCAAATACCCCTGTGAAGTCGAACTCGTTGTCGTCCACGACCGCGTTGTTGGCTTGCACCCCGACGTCCGTGCCGATGAACTGGTTACCCGTGATCGTCACGGGTCCAGCACCCCCGATAAAAACCGAGCCGCTGCCGTCTTCTTCGATGATGTTGTCTTCGATCAGCGCGTTCGTGCATTGGCAGATCATTGTGAAGTTGTCGCCCGCGCCAATCCTGTTCCGGAGGATGCTGACGTTGTCGGGCACTGTTGCGCCGCTCACGTCGATGTTTACCAGCGAGGAGCCGTAAACTTCGTTGTCCGCGATGGTCAGGCTACCCGCGGTTGCGGAAATCCCGGGGATGGAGAAGCCTCCTGGTGGTGTGGCGTCAACCTCGAAGCCCTGGATGGTGAAGCCGGGAGCGGTGGCGCGGATTACGGCGCCGCTCGCGTCGACGTTCCTGCGGACGAGCGCGACGCCGTCGTTTTCTGGTGTAGCGCCTGGGCCGGTCAGGGTGACGTTGGCGTCGTTGAACACCACGACGCCCTCCAGGTAGATGCCTTCGCAGACGAAGATGGAATCTCCCGCCTGCGCGTTGTCGGCCGCGTCCTTGATCGTCAGCCACGACGATTGGACGGGGCTTCCCTCGATGCAGTCGATCCCCCCGTCGTCCACAACGACGTTCACCCCGGCGAAGGCCGAACGAGGTGCGAACGTGCTGTCCGCGAACAATCCGGACGCAAGGGCGAGCAATATCAGGAGCGGCAAGGCACGCATAGACTACCTCCGATGTGCCGCAATCTTACACTTCCGCAGGCAGTCCGCTATTCTGTACTAGCTATGAAGATCGCAGTCCGCTATCTCGTCCGCGCGATGCACGTGGACGACATCCCGCAGGTGCTGGAGATCGAGCGCGAGTCGTTCCCCACGATGTGGCCGCCGACGGCGTTCAAGCGCGAGCTGCAGCAGAACCGCCTCGCCCACTACATCGTCGTCACCGAGCGCAACGAGCGCGCCGAACAAGCGCGGGTGGACGAAGAGCGGCACGCCGGCCCCTTCGGGCGTCTGTTCGAAGAGATCAAGCACATCTTCCAGGGCGAGGAAGAACTCGCGCTCCCCCCGCCCGACGAGCGCCCGGAGCTGATCGTCGGCTTCATCGGCGTCTGGGTGATGCCGGACGAGGCGCACATCGTCACGATCGCCACGCGGGACTCGCACCGACGGCAGGGCATCGGCGAGATGCTGCTGATCCGGGCGATCGAACTGGCGCAGGGGCGCGGCGAAGAGTTGATCACGCTTGAAGTGAGGGTCTCGAACACGGCCGCCATCGCGATGTACGAGAAGTACGGGTTCATCGAGGTCGGCCGCCGCAAGCGTTACTACTCCGACAACGGTGAGGACGCCTACATCCTGACGATCAACTCCGTCCTCATCCGCCGCTTCCGCGAGCGCTTCGATGAGCTGCGCGCGGCCCACGCCTCCCGCCACGGCGGCTTCGAAGACGCGAGCTAGCGCCGTTGCGCTTCGCTTCACCGCTCCGCTAATCTGAGGGCGCAATGTCCACCCCGATCGAGAAGCTCCAGAAGCAGTTGGACCAGGTGCCAGGGCTGCGTGGCCGCGGGCCGGTTTCGTACAACTACGGGCAGTGGGTGGACCAGACGGCGCACCTGCTGGCCACCGCCTTCGGCGAGACATCGCCCGAGCGAGGCGGCTTCATGGAGATCGTCGGGGAAGGGGCCGAAGCCCGCGGTTGGGGACTGCCGCTCGCGCCCGACAACCAGTGGGGGATGCAGGCCCGGCTGGAGCGCGCGGAGGAGTACCTGCGCTCGCTCATCGGCACCCTCAGCGCCGCGGGCTAGACTCGTTCGCCGGACTTAATCTGGGCCGCCAGTGCCACGACCTCCGCCGCGTCGTCAAACGGCAGCCGCGAGGTGTCCACCGTCAGATCGTAGAGGCGCGGGTCTTCGACTTCGACTTTCCAGAGCCGCTGGTAGAACGTGGCGCGCGCCTTGTCCGTTTTGTCGGCCATCGTTTTCGCGTCCTCGATCGGGAGCTGCTCCCGCTCCGCCAGGCGGCCCGCCCGGACCTTGCGCGGCGCAACGCAGAGAACGTGCAGCGCGCGCGGCTCATCGGCCAGGATCATCTGGCTACCGCGTCCGAGGATTACGATCCGACCGCTTTCCGCCAGTTCCTTCACGATCGTGGACATCGTTTCCAGGTAGAGCTGGTCTGAGAACGGCTTCTCCTCCGTCTCGCGGGCCATGTCGGCGTAGGTCTGGGAGAGCACCGCTTCGAGGCCCGTGACGCCGGTCAGAGGGTCCGCCGCGGCGGATGCGGCCGAGCGTTCGAGCAGCGTGCCGAAGAGGCCGGAGAGCCGTTCACGGAAGCTCGCGGAGCGCTCGTCCCGCTCGGCGACGACGCCAACGGGGACGCCGCAGCGCTTGGCCGCCTGCACCATCAGCTGCTGGTCCACAAAGTCGATCCCCAGCAGCGTTGCCACGCGGCGCCCAACTTCGCGGGCGCCGCTAGCGACGGTGCCCGTCATCGTGATAACCGGCATGTTCCCTCCTGTGGCGGCGCCCAGTATGCCCGGTCGTCGTCCGGCGCAAGTATAGAACAGGGCCGGGCGCTGTCAACGCCCGGCCCTGTTACATTTCCGGTACTTTCTACTCCACAGTCAGCGTGCCAGTCTCATCTGCATGGAAGTCGCAGCGGAAGTCGTAGTCGCCTGCTTCGTCGATCTGGCCGATAATTTCACCCGTGCCGCCGGGATCAATATCGAACGAGGCGATGTCGTCGTCCGTTTCGAACTCTCCATCCGGGCCGGCGATGCGGATGTTGTGCACGAACTCGCCGGTATTGGTCAGCGTGATCTTGAACAGCTCGCCCGCTGCCACGGTGACTTTTTCGGGATCGAAGGAGCCGTCCGTCATCGCCAGCGCCACTTCGGCCTCGGCTGAAGGCGTGGGTGTAGGCGAGCCCGACCCGGACTCCGTGACGATCACGGTTCCGATCGCGTACGGCTCGAGTTCGGCTTCGGGGTCCGGGTTCGGAGCGTTCGCCGTCGGGTCTTTGAACTCGACCTGCCCGGCGTCATCGAAGCGGACGATCACGAAGCCGCGAGCGCCGGGGAGAATGACGTCGCCAACGTCTTCTTCAGGCTTGGCCGGGTCTACGCCCTCGGGTACGGCCACGAAGTCGTCGCCTGTCTCGTACTCGCCGTCGCTGCCGGCAAAGCGGAGGCCATGTGAAACTTCGGAGTCATTGATCAGCGTAACTTTGACCGTCTCACCTGACTTCACCTGAAGACTTCCCGGCGTGAACGCCGTCGTGTTCTCGTTGCCGGTGATGGTCAACTCCACCTCTCGCACCGCCTGGTCCTCCGGGAGGACCGTGCGGTCGTCCAACTGCACGAAGTCCGTGGGTGGGCCGAAGAGAATGCGGATGCGGTCGCCGTCCTTCGGGATGTAGCGGGTGTAGTCGTCCAGCTTCTGGCTGTTGACGAAGACCTGCACCTCACCCTTCGATCCGTCCGGGCATTCGTCGCCGTTCTTCCAGGTCTTGCTGAAGCCGGGGAGACGGAATTCATCGCCGTCCAGCTTGCCGCTGCCGTACTGGAACCATTTGACCAGGCGCGCACCCGATCCTTCTTCCGAAGCCGTGAACGGGTGAATGTGGATGACACCGTCGCCGTGAGTGTGCACGCCGCTCTGTTCCCAGGTGGGCGCGTTTTGCAACTTCTCCCCGCAGACGTAAGACGTGTATGTGGAGTGCCAGTGGTCTGCCCCGATGCGCGGGGAGCCCGTGGCGCTTCGCGTGATGAACAGCAGTCCGAGGACGCCGAAGACCACGAAGATGATGCCGACTACCGGCACCCAGGGCGGGAAGTACATGTTGGTGAGCCGCTTCCAGAAGCCGCGCGGCCCTTTAACGGTGGACACCGGCTTTTCCCGGTGCGGACGCGCCCGGCCGCTGCGCCAGAAGTCCATCGGCGAAACGTCGGTGGATCCGCCCGCGGTTGGTGCGCGGCGCTCACGGCGGCTGGCGCCGGTGGCATGCGCTGCGCCTTCGCGTTCGGATTCTCGGCTGGTCTGCCCGGTGGAGGGAACCACTCCACCCAGCGGTGCTCCGGGTTCCGGCGGCTGTTGTCCAGGAACCGGTTGCCCGTCGTTACCTTCTGGCTTCTCCGGGGGTCTGCTGCCCCGGCCTCCACGCCGCCGCCCTCGTCGTCGTTTCTGTTCGTCGTCCGCCACGGTGTTCCTTTCCCCCCTGCATAAGGACGCGCGGTGGCAGTTGCCCGTCGCCGTTCGTCCAGCACTCGTCGTTGTTCACGTCCGCGGCCGCTCCGTTGGGACCGGTCTCGAACGGGGCGTCCAGCACTCCTGGTCAACTGGCTCGGCGGACGACCGGGGCTTCAAGCAGAGCGCTGTGGCCTGGTTCCAGACCATGGCTTGCGAGCCGTCTCGGTATTCCACGTAGGGCTGCTCGTGCACGTCGCATCTCGCTATCGAGACGCATTCCATCGGTTCCTGGTCCAGCAGCGGGCGCTACCCCAACTGCCTTCACCCGACGCCACCGTGCGATCCACCGCCTCTTCCCGCCCCGCCTCGCACTGAAGCGGAAGCTTGTTTGGTTCCGCCAGGGGGCCGAACAGGAAGGCTTGGTGACCGCGGTTCGGAGATCTAGCTCAACGAATCGGTGACGTGCGACCCCTTGTCGCTTCCGAAGGAGATGCACGAAACAGCTTCACCGGTATCTCAGGCATCCCGGATGCCCGCCCCTAATTATAGGGGATTCACCTTTGTATACGGCAAACAGGTGGCCGTGGTTCGGTGTTACGGGCCCGAGCATGCGGTAATCTCTCCCCCGTGGACCTCACACCCGAATCGCGCGCCCGCCTCGAAGAAGCGGCCTCCCGCCGCAACTGGTCGGTGGTCGGCGACCACCCGATCGCGGCGCTGGACGGCCTCCCGCTCGGCGACTACGCCTCGTATACCACGCTCGGGCCGAGGAACGCGGTCGGGTCGCGGTACTTCCAGTTGTACCAGGCAGACGCGGAGGGCCGGCTTGCGGACGACACGCTGGCGGTGGGGTTGTTCGGGCAGGGGCCGTTCCCCGCGTTTAACTGGGTGGAGCTGACGCAGCTCCGCGAAGCGCTGGAGTTCGGCGGTCAAACAGTCGATCTCTGGGCCAACGGCGTCCTCGCGCAGCTTTTCGCCGCGATATCTGCGCTTGTCCCGCCGGGCGGCCACCTGATGGCCGAGTACGATTCCGCCACCCACAAGGTCACGGAGCGCATCCTCACCCTCCGCTATCCGCCCGTCACGACGCCGATCGGCTACCTGATGTTCGAGGCCGGCGTCCGTTCGTACCGCGACTGGTACATCCCCGAAGGCGGCCGCGAAGGCCCACGCAAGCTCCAGGGCTTCAAGCCGCTGAACGAAGAGATCGCCCGCGAGAAGACGGCTGCGCTACGGGCGGAAGTCGAAGCGACGCTCGTCGCCCCGGAAGATCCTGGCCACGGGGAGTGGGGGACGCTGGCGCGGGACCTTGGCCGGAAGGTGCTGGCGGCGCTCTCTTAGCGTTCTGGCATTCTGCCATACCGATGGCACCCCATTCCTTGACAGTAACTTTGACCGCCGCATACATTCGACTCAATAATGGCGAACGGCTGTAGGCAAGTCCCCAGCCCCGGCTCGCGAGTGAGCCACCCCGCTTATTAATCGTCCTTTCGAACAGTTCACGGAGGTTCCCCATGTCCCGCCTTACGATTAGCTGCATCAAAGCCGACATCGGTGGCTGGGTCGGCCACGCCGCGTCCCACCCCGATATCCTCGCGCTGGGCCAGGATTGGCTCGACAAGGCGAAGGTGAGCGGCCTGCTCATCGACGGGCACGCCAGCCACTGCGGCGACGACATGTTCCTGATCATGACCCACGACAACGGGGAGAACGCTGAGCCCGTCCACAAGCTCGCCTTCGACACCTTCATGGCGGGCACGGAAGTCGCCAAGAAGCTGAAGCTGTACGGCGCGGGCCAGGACATGCTCACCGACGCCTTCTCCGGCAACATCCGCGGCGCCGGTCCCGGGTCCGCCGAGATGGAGATCGACGAGCGCCCCAGCGAGCCGATCATCGTCTTCATGGCCGACAAGACGTCCGCCGGCGCTTTCAACCTGCCGCTGTACAAGATGTTCGCGGACGCCTTCAACACCCCGGGCCTCGTGATCGCGGAGCCCCTGCACGGCGGGTTCAAGTTCCAGGTCCAGGACGTGATGGAGCACAAGCAGATCGAACTCAACGCCCCGGACGAGATCTACGACCTGCTCGTCTTCATCGGCGCGCCGGCCCGCTACGCCATCAAGCGTGTCTACAACCGCCTGAGCGGCGAGATCGCGGCCTGTTCCAGCACCGACAAGCTCTCGCAGATCGCGGGACGCTACGTCGGCAAGGATGACCCGACGATGATCGTGCGCTGCCAGGGCAACTTCCCGGCCGTCGGCGAGGTGATCGAGCCGTTCACCACCGCCTGGATCGTCGAAGGCTGGATGCGCGGCTCCCACCACGGGCCGCTGATGCCCGTTAGCCTCGCCGACGCCCACCCGAGCCGCTTCGACGGGCCGCCGCGCATCGTGGCGCTGGGCTTCCAGCTCGCGGACGGCAAGCTGATCGGGCCGCGCGACATGTTCGACGACCCGGGCTACGACCGCGTGCGCGACGAGGCCAACATGATCGCCGATCACCTCCGCAAGCACGGCCCCTTCGAGCCGCACCGACTGCCGCTGGAGGAGATGGAGTACACGACGATGCCCGCCGTCGCCGCCAAGCTGGCGGACCGCTGGGGCCCGATCCAGGACGCGGCGGAGAAGCAGACGATCGGCGCGGCGAAGTCCGAAGTGGAGTAGCAAAACTGTCGAAGCACAAAACAGGCGGAGGGTGACCTCCGCCTGTTTTTGTATATGGCGGGAACTTTTCCCTCGCGCCTTCCGTCTTCACCTTTGAACAGCACAAAGCTGAATCTAGAAGAGGTGTGGAATGAAGAAGATGCTTCTACCGGGAACGGCGCTCGTCGCCGTGGTGCTTGCGATCGCGGGCGGGGCCTTTGCCCTCGGCGCGTTCGATGACGACAACGACGGCGCCCGCGACGCTGTGGCCGAGGACGCCAAGTGCGCCGCCGACGCCACGGACTGCGTGGAGCCGGGCGGCGATGACGCTGGCAACGGCGACGTGTCCGCCGGCATGTGCATCAGCGAGGACGATCCGCAATACGATCCCAACGTACCCTGCAACGACATGGTGGTGGATGACGACGGCAACAGCCTGAACATGTGCGCCGCCGATGTCCCCGACTGCGACGACATGGTGGACACCGGCGACGTCGCCCAGAGCTGTCTCGCGGGCGCGACCGACTGCAACGACACTCCGGATACCGGGGCGCAGGACGAGTGCAGTGTCCAGTACCCGGCGGCCTGCGAAGCGAACATGCGCGACCTGGTGTTTGCGGGCCTGGAGCAGCGTATCCCCGGCGTGGAGATAACCGTTTCTATTGTTGAGTACACCGAGTGGCCGGACGGCTCGCTGGGCAACCCGCAGCCAGACATGGCCTACACGCAGGTCATCACGCCGGGCTTCAAGGTCCTGCTCGAAGCCGGTGGCCAGCAGTACGAGTACCACACGGACCTCTTCGGCCAGGTCACGGCCGTCAACTAACCAACGCGCGGCAGTCAGCGCTGCCCAACAGCCCGCGAGCCGGTTGCAGTCTCACCGGCCTGCGGGCTGTTTGTTTGTGCACCGTGGCCTTGTAGGATGGGGCCATGTCGAATGAGCCGGTAGGTGTGCTGGTGATCGGCGCGGGTGCGTCCGGCGCGGCGTTCGCCTGGAGCATCGCGGACATCGGCACGAGCGTGCTGTGCCTCGACCAGGGGCCGTGGATGCGGCAGCAGGACTACCCGACGAACGGGCTGGACTGGGAAGCGCGCGGGATGGGCGACTTCTCGCCAAGCCCGAACACCCGCAGGCTGCCGGCCGACTACCCCGTCAACGAGCAGGACTCCGAGATCGCACCGCTGATGTTCAGCGCGGTCGGCGGGAGCACGATCCTCTGGGCGGCGCACTTCCCGCGGCTCACCCCCGGCGACTTCCGGACGAAGACTGACGATGGAGTGGGCGAGGACTGGCCGATCGACTATCAGACGCTCGAACCCTACTTCTCGCTCAACGACCGAATGATGGGCGTCTCCGGGCTGGCGGGTGACCCCGCATACCCGTACCACGAGCCACCGCTGCCGCCGCTGCCCCTCGGGAAGACCGGCAACGCCCTCGCCTCCGGCTTCGAGAAGCTGGGGTGGCACTGGTGGCCCTCCGACAGTGCCATCATCTCGCAGGAGTATGAGGGGCGCGCCGGCTGCATCAACCTCGGCCCCTGCCTGACCGGCTGCGCGCAGGGTGCGAAGGCAAGCACAGACATCACCTACTGGCCAGCGGCGCAACGGAAGGGCGTGCAGCTGCGCCCGAACTGCCGCGTGAAGGAGATCACGGTGCGGGCGGACGAGATGGCGGACGGTGTCCTCTACTACGACGCGGAGGGCCAGCTGCAGGAGCAAAAGGCGGAGATCGTGGTGGTGGCGTGCAACGGCATCGGGACGCCGCGGCTGCTGCTCAACTCGAAAAGCAGTCAACACCCCGACGGCCTGGCCAACAGCAGCGGCCTCGTCGGCAAGAACCTGATGTTTCACCCCTACTCGATGGTCACGGGCATCTTCGATGAGCCGCTCAGTGGCCGCCGCGGACCCGTGGGCTGCTCGCTCTGGAGCCACGAGTTCTACAAAACCGACACTTCGCGAGGGTTCGTGCGAGGGTACTCCTTCGAGGCGGTGCGCGGCTTCGGGCCGGCGCAGACCGCGCTCTGGGG
>JANLRX010000446.1:0-2397 GCA_031362025.1 Chloroflexota bacterium | reverse complement strand
GCCCCAAACCCCGGCAGGGATGCTTCCCCTGCACCTCCTTCGCTTTGGGTTTGACAGTTGGAGCCGGGCTGGCCACGATTACGGCACTAACGGAGGAGGCCCGCATGGCTAGCAAGACGCACATGGCAACGGTGGAGGACGACGCTCGGCACCAGCCGGGGACGGACTCGCTGCCGAACTGGAACGAGAGCTACTGGTTCGCATTCTACGATCCGAAACCGGAAATCGGCGTGGCGATCCGGCTGGGGATGCTGCCCAACTGCGGCTACGCGAACATCTACGTGCTGATCACCCAAGGGCCGGACCTGGTGTACTCGATGATCGATAACCGGGCGCCGCTGCCTCCGGTGGAAGACGGGCGGCTGACCTGCGACGGGTATACGATCGAGTTCGTCGAGCCGCTGGACAAGTTCCGGCTGACGTACGCGAACGAGGCCACGGCGATCGACGTGACCTGGGAAGGGTACAGCCCGACGGCGATGTGGCCGCACCCGGACGGGCCGGTGGACCGTATCCCCCGGCACATCGAGCACGCGGGCAAGGTGCAGGGGACGGTGACGATCGGCGGGAAGGTGCACGAGATCGATGCGCTGAGCCGGCGTGACCATTCGTGGGGTGGAGAGCGCAACTGGCACAGGATCGCGCCGTGGGACTACCTGAGCGGGGAGATCGACGAGAAGTTCTGGTTCAACGCGGCGAAGGTCCAGATCGCGGGGATGCCGCAGCCGATCACGGTGGGGTGCTTGTGGGACGGCGAAGAAGTGATGCTGGTGTCAGACATCCGGGCTGACGTTCAGCTAGATTCGACGGGGATCCGGCAGACGGGGGTGGACCTGCGGATGACGGACGAGAAGGGGCGGGAGCACCACATCGTGGGTGAGGTGCTGGCCTGCGCGAACGTCTGGTTCGGGCCGACATGCTTGCGGGAGGGCGTCGCGAAGTGGACGTACGGGGAGAGGGTGGGTTACGGGGTGCATGAGCACGGGTATAACGAGGAATAGCCAGGAGCAAGTAGCAAGTAGCAAGTAGCAAGTAGCAAGAGGGCTCGGTGTCGGTGCTCGGCACCACTTCGACAGGCTCAGTCGTTGGGTAGAGCTTCGCTCGAAGGCCCTTCGACGGGCTCAGGATGAGGACGCTTTTCGCTTCTCAGTAGCCTAGCGCGGCCCCGTCGGAGCGCGGATCGAATGCAGCTGCGAGTGTACCGTCGTCCTCGATGAGGATGGCGTGGGCGTGGCCGGCGAGGTCGGGCGCGGGGTATGGGATGCCGTCGAGGTCGGGAAGGCCGGGCTCGACCCAGAGGGTGTCCGGACCGAAGCGCCAACGGGGAGCGGCGATGGCTCCGGCGACGTCCTGGCCGGCGACGGCGATGCGGGTGAGGATCTGCAGGTGCGTCTGGATCTGGGACTCGCCGCCCATCGTTCCGAAGACGAGTCGCGGTCTGCCGTTTTCGAGGGCCATGGCAGGGGCGAGGGTGTGCGTGGGTTTCTCGCCGGCGCGGTATTCGCCGGGCTTGAAGTACGCGCCGCGGTTGTGGAGGAGGACGCCGGTGCCGGGGATGACGACGCCGGAACCAAACGCTTCGAAGAGGCTCTGGTTGAGGCTGACGGCCATGCCGCTTGAGTCGACGGCGCAGAGGTAGATCGTGTCGCCTTCCTGGCGCGCCGGCTCGAAGGAGCGGATCAGACGGCGGTGCCACTCGGCGTCGTCGGGGGTGAGGCCGTGGAGGGGTTCGAGGCGCTCGAGGGCGCGGAGGGCGAGGTGGCCGCGGCTGTTCGGCGGCATCTCGCAGACATCGAGGCCGTGCCAGTGTGTGCGGTCGGGTTCGACCCATTCGGCGCGATGGCTGGTGAAGTCGTCTCGGGTGAAGGGTTCGGGTGCGAATGAGCCGACGCGACCGTGGAAGTCTTCGAGGTGTTCCAGCGTGTCGGCGAGGTCTTCCTGGACGAGCGGGTCAGGCTGGAGGTAGATCGCGGCGGCTTCGGGGTCGCGTTCGAGGAGGGGACGCATGACGGTGGTGATGCGGGCGAAGCCGGGAGCGCGAGGGACGCCGTTGCGGGCGTAACCGACGGCGAAGCGAGCGAGTTCGGCGAGAGGACGGGAGCCGAAGCGCTCGTGGAGGGCGAGGAGGCCGGCGACTGCGCCGGGGACGGTGGCGGAGCCGATCCCGCGGGAGGGAGCCTTGTCGTGCGAGGGAGCGGCGGCAGGGAGGCGGCCGGTGGAGTTGAGTCCCTGCAATTCGCCGTCGTGCCAGATCATGGCGATGAGGTCGCCGCCGAGGCCGCACATGTGAGGGTAGACGACGGTGAGCACGAGGTTGGTGGCGATGGCGGCGTCCGCGGCGTTGCCACCGGAGGCGAGGACGGCGAGCCCGGCGCTGGAGGCGAGGTAGTGAGGGGA
>JANLRX010000442.1:0-4675 GCA_031362025.1 Chloroflexota bacterium | reverse complement strand
GCGAGCCGGATGCTGCCCATCGTACGGACCTTCATTAGCCTTCCCGCAGGCATATCGAGAATGAAAGTTGTTCCGTTCACCGCCCTAACGTTCCTCGGCGCCTACCCGTGGTGCCTCTTCCTGATCGTCTCCGGCTACCTGCTGGGCGAAAACTGGGAAGACATCACGGTCTACCTGCGGCCCGTCAGCATTCCACTCGCGATCGCCTCCGTGCTGGCCGTCGGCTACTTCTTCTACCAGCGGATCCGGGAGTTGCGTCGCGAACGGCACGAACCTGGGCCCGGTGAGACCTAGACGCCGCGCCGTGCGTTTCTCCCTTGCGATGACTTCAACTGTTCGCCCTTTTCTCGCTTCCGGCCTCGCGGCGATGATCGTCGTGCTGGTCGTGCTCGCCGCGTGCGGAGGCGGCAGCGACGACCCCACACCGACGCCGGACGGAGAGACCGCGACGCCATCCGCTACACCGACCAAACGCCCGCCGGTGCCGTCCAGCAGTCCGCCTGCTACGGATTGGCGGCTGGTCATTCGGGAGTTCGCCCCGTTCGAGGATGTGTTTTGGAGCGTCGACCCGCTGGACCCGCCCGCGAAGGTGGAGCTGGCGCGGATCCCTCATCGCGAGGGGTACGGGCTCAAGGCTTCGCTGTCTCCGGACGGGAAGATGCTGGCGTACCTTTCGATGCCGGACTTCGCGATCAGCGTGCAATCCTCCCAGGCGGAGGCGTACGTGATGGACATCGAGACGAAGGAATCCGTGAAGCTGGCGGACGGCGTCGACATGACGTACGCACCAATGTGGTCGCCGGACAGCGAGCTCCTGTACCTGCGCCGGTACGCAGGTTCGGAGTTTCTGAACGCGACGGTGTCGATTATCCGCGTGCATGTGCCGCGGACGCCGGAGGAATCGCCGACGCCGAGCCCAACCCTCGCACCACCGCAGACGCCGATTCCGACGCTCGACCCGATCCAGGTGGTTATCGCCGATTCGACGGCGCATGTGCTCTCCTTCACACCGATCGGTTTCGCAGACGACAACAAGTCGATGTTCTTCGTCCAGGTGGACGGCGGGACGGGCGGAGGAACGCTCATCGGCATATACGCGCCGGCGAACACCGAGGCTGTGGCAGTGCTCGAGAAGTTCATCCTCGACTCGTGGGCTGCGGCAGAGGCAGAGAACAAGCGCCGCGAAGAAGCGGCCGCCGCACAGGGCGAACCCTTCGAGACCGTCACCATCGCGCCGACGCCGGCACCAGACGCTCGGTTTGTGGTACAGATTAGCGAAGGCGTGGCGTTCGACTATGCGCTCAGCCCGGACCTGCACAAGGTCGCGTACCTAGACCAGCAGTTCGTGGACGGCGAAATCCTCAACCGCACGTACATCGCGGACCTCATCGAGGCGACGCCGGTGCCGCTGCCAGCGGCCGGTCTCGATGTGGGACATCAGTTGCGCCCGATCTGGCACCCGGATGGGCGCCTGACGGTCGGCGTCATCGCATCGGAGGGCGGTCCGGGCTCGGTTGCTTTGATCGCGCTGGACGGGACGAGCCTGACGTATCTGCCCCAACCGGACTCCGGGTTCGACGAGCCGCGGTCCTGGGCGCCGGACGGGAGCTGGCTGGCGATGGCGCACAGTGCAGGGCAATCGCTGGCGAACCCGGGCGAGAAGAGCCTCGTCCTCACGTCACTTACGGGGCAGAGGGTAACGGTGATCGTGGGAGCGGACAACGCCACGCCGGACTCCGTGCTGGGCTGGATTCAGCCGGAGGAGCCGGAAGCGGAGTAGACCGCGATATACTGGAAGCGCCATGTTGAAGCAGATCGTCGACACCATCCGCCGCAACCACGCGCTTGAGCACGCCACGATAACCTTAATGCTGGCCGGGATGGGCCCGATGCGAGTGGTGGGCCGAGCTGGGACGGACGGCTTCTTCGTCTGGGCGAACGTGCCGACGGACAGGCTCCGCGAGTTCGCCGACGAGGCGCTGATGCGGCTGCAGCGGGGCGAGGCCAGCCTCGCCGTGACGCCGCTATGCGGGACGAACATCGCCGTCGCCGGGATCCTCGCTGGTGGCGCGGCGTTCATCACCTCACGCAAGTCCACCGGGTTCGACGGGTTGTCCAAGGCCATCACCGCCGCGCTCATCGGTCTTGTCGCCTCTCAGCCGATCGGTCGTTTGGTGCAGAAGCACTACACCACGCTGCCGGACCTGGAAGGCGTGCGCATCGTCGCAGTGGAACCCGTGCGCGGTTCACTGCACAAAGTCCGCACAGCCGCCGCCTGATCTACATTCGTTTGTAACGGTCAGTACGGTTCCTCAGGGGCTTCTGGCGCTTAGTGTGGTGCTGTGAAGCCCGTTATCACCCGCACGATCGACGCGATTGCCCGCCAGAAATGGCTCGATAAGCCCGCGGAGGCGCTCGAGAAGGCGTTCGACGAAACGCTGAACCGCTTCGGGGAGCACCAACAGAAGGTGCGGGACTTCCTGAACGGCGTCTGGTTCGAGCATCCGTTGCACCCTGGCTTCACCGACATCCCGGTGGGGGCGTGGACGGTTGCATACGCGCTCGACCTGACGGGCGGCGATCGCGATCACCCGAACCGTGGCGCCGACGCCGCGATCGCGATCGGCGTGCTGGGCGCGGTGGGAGCAGCGGCAACCGGGCTGGCCGACTGGCGCATCCAGAAGAATCACCGCGTACGGCGGCTTGGATTGGTGCACGCCGGAATGAACGGCGTCGCAGTGAGCCTGTACACCGCTTCGCTGGCGATGCGAATGGTCGGGATGCGGAAGCTCGGACGCCGGGCCTCGTACCTGGGCTACGGCGTGATTAGCGTCTCGGCGTACCTGGGAGGGCACCTGCTGGCGACGGAGCGGCAGGGCATCTCCTACGCACCGACGGACGCCGACGCACCAGTGGAGTTCGTCGCGGTGCTGGATGACGCCGAACTAAAGCGCAAGCCGCAGCGCGTGATGGCCGGCGATCTGGCAGTGCTTCTCATACGGTCCGGCGGCGAAATCTACGCGATCACGGACGAGTGCTCGCACCTCGGCTGTTCGCTGGCCGACGGGAAGCACGCCGGCGATACGGTCATCTGCCCGTGCCACGGATCGCAGTTCGACGTGACGGACGGGAGCGTGGTGCGCGGCCCGGCGGCGTTTCCGGCGACCACGCTGGAAGTGCGCGTAACCGGCGGCAAGATCGAAGTGCGACGCTTCGGTGAGCAATCCGTCGGCCCTCCTTCCCCGTAAACATTGGAAGTCGTAGGTTACTTGAGAAGGGAGGTTTCCAATATGTCTTTAATCTGGAACTCGCGGAGGCTGCTTGCGCTTATCGCAACGCTGGGCCTGGTAGCGCTGCTGGCGTTCTCGGTGGCGTGCGGGGATGACGACGACGCCGGTGACGACGATGACGGCGGAACCGCAACGACCGCCCCGACCGATGACGGCGGAGACGACGGTGGCGCCGAGACGATCGACGTTACGATCGCGGACTTCAGCTTCGATCTCAGCGCGAGTTCGGCCCCGGCCGGTTCCGCCGTGACGTTCAACCTGACGAACGATGGCGCGGCGCCACACAACTTGCGCATCGCGGGCCCGGATGGTGAATACGAGACCGCCGACGACGCAGTATCGGACCCGGACAACATTGGCGGCGGCGAGACCGGAACCCTGGACTGGACAGCGCCGGACGAAGCGGGCGACATCCTGTACCGCTGCGATTTCCACCCCGGCCAGATGACGGGCACGATCACAGTCGAATAGCCAGCACACACGAAATCACAAAGAGCGCCCGAAAACTCGGGCGCTCTTTCGTTTATCCAATCTGGCGCTCGTTCGTTATCATTAGTTGGGCACGCCCCCGTAGCTCAAGGGATAGAGCGGCTGCCTTCTAAGCAGCGGGCTGAAGGTTCGAGTCCTTCCGGGGGCGCCACTCGTGTCTGGCACCACTAGCAGCCTGTACTCGAGTGCGCCTAATTTCTTCCCCAACTCCTAACGGTAGTCACTAACCAACGCTCCTATGTGTCAAGCAACGGGCAGCGAGGACCGATTTGGCGGCTGGTGAGTCGCAGTCCTGCCAGTGACGCCAGATCGCCCGGATGATGAAACGTTTGAGTGCTCGCATCGCTTCGCGCTTACTCTTGCCCTCCGTAACTCGACGAGACAGGTAGGCCCGTGCCTGTTCCGAGTGATGGGCTTGTGTGAGCACAATTCTGTAGAGGATGGCATTTAGACGTCGATTGCCGCCACGATTCAAGCGATGCCTGACCAGACCAGCTGACGAGGCTTCTAGAGGCGCCGCACCGGCGTACGCTGCGAGCTGCGCGTCGGTGCTGAACCGTCGACCTGGGCCAGGGATGCCAGCAAGAGCGCCGGCTGTGAGGAGGTCGACCCCACACAGCTGGGTCAACGGCTCGAACCTGCCGACCAAGCTCTTGATTCTCGTCGCCAGTTCGGCAGCCTGGTCTATGGCGAGCTGAAGGCGTTGAGCCAGTCTACGGACCGCGGCCGCGCGCTCCATCTGAAGTGCATCGTCATCAGGTGTAACGTAGGAGTGTAAGGCGGCCAGCCCAGCCTTGGACTTCAGCGTCGGCAGACGAAGCGAGTACTCCGGGTCGATCTGCATCAACAGAGAATGGATCTGATTCCTGAGTCGCGTGGCATCGAAGAGCGCCTGG
>JANLRX010000381.1:0-2717 GCA_031362025.1 Chloroflexota bacterium | reverse complement strand
GCCCGAGAGTCTGGCCCGCCGCGTCCACGACGACCCAGTCCTTTCGGACCTCGGCCTCTTTCATGCTATATGTCTTGATCTGTCTCATCGTCAAACAACCCGCTTTCGTAGCGAACCTTCATCAGGCAGAGCCCACGCGCTGGCGCAGTTTGGCTCGCCTCTCCGGGTGGCGCCTCTCGCAGCATACGCTGGAAGTCATCCGGCGCAAGCCGCCCCGTACCCGCTTCCACCAGTGTCCCGACGATCCTTCGCACCATGTGCTTGAGGAACGCGTTCGCCTCGATGTCGAAGCAGGCGACCTGGGTTCCCACACTGATCCCCGTCCGGAACACCTCGCGCTCAGTGATCGTGCGCTTCGCCTCTGAAGGTGCTGTGAACGCGGCGAAATCGTGCCGCCCTTCCAGCTCCTTCGCCAGCTTGCCCATGATCTCCCAGTCCACCGCCGTCTCTCTCAGGTGCCACGTGAAGTGGCGGAGGAGCGCCGGCTTCTGCCGCCCCAGGTACAGCTTGTAGCGGTACCAACGGCGTTTTGCGTGGCGCCGGGGGTCGAACTTCGGCGGGACCTCTGACACTGCCCTCACGGCGATGTCGCCGGGGAGCAGCGCGTTGGTGCCGCGCGCGAAGGTCTCGATGTGGTGCCGGCTGTGTGTGTCAAACACGGCCACCTGCCCGCGAGCGTGAACACCCGCGTCGGTTCGTCCGGCCATCGCCACCCGTATTGATTCGCTTGTTAATTTGCCAAGGGCCCGTTCTAGCGCGCCCTGCACCGTCGGTGCGTTTTCCTGGTACTGGGAGCCTCCGTACGCCGTTCCCTGGTACTCCAGAAGGAGGGCCAGGCGGCGCGCGGGTGCTTCCCCGTCCATTCAGATTCAGGGGCATCCGCCGTAGCGAACGCCCGAGGCCTTACAGCGCCTCCGCCACCAGTTCGAGCTGCGCCATCTTCGCGCCGTCACCGACGCGGGGCTCAAGCTTGATGATCCGCGTGTAGCCACCCGGGCGGCTCGCGAAGCGCGGGGCCAGTTCGTCGAACAGCTTCTCGACGATCTTCTTGTCGTACACGAAACCCAGCGCCCGGCGCCGGGAGGAAAGGTCGCCCTTCTTGCCCAGCGTTATCATCCGGTCAGCGAAACCACGGACTTCCTTGGCCTTCGCTTCCGTCGTGATGATCCTCTCGTAGCGGAGGAGGTCGGTCGTCAGGTTGCGGAACAGTGCCAGGCGGTGGTCCGTCGGGCGACCGAGCTTGCGGCCGGCGATTCGGTGGGCCATGGCTACTTGCCCTCCTCGTTGGTCAGCTCCAGGAGACGGCGCTTCCAGTCCGGAATCTCTTCGCCGTCCTCGCCGCCTTCGCCACCCTCAGCCGTCGCGGTCGCCGCGGCAGCCGAGCTCTTGCGGGTCTTGCGGCCCACCGGCGCGGGCTCGATCTCTTCCCGTGCCTCCGACTTGGCGGAAGGCTGGCGCATTGGGGACTCTTCTTCGTCGAGCGGCAGCGCGTCCGGGATCTCCTCATCGGAGCCCCGCCCCACGTCCGCGGAGAGCAGGCCCAACTCGTCCAGGCGTTCCCGCAGCTCGTCATAGGACTTGCGGCCGAAGTTGCGCAGAGCGAGGAGTTCTTCCTCGCTCTTCTCAAGCACCTGGCCCACGGTCATCAGACCGCTGCGGCGCAGGCAGTTGTAAGCGCGCATCGAGAGGTTCAGGTCTTCGATCGGCATGTTGTACTTGTCGGGCGCGAGTTGGATACCGGCACCGAGACCACGCTCGACTGTCGGCATCGTCGGGCGGCCCATGTGCGAGAAGAGGCGGAACTGCTCGATCAGCTCTTCCGCGCTCTTGCTCACCGCCTCAACAGCCGTCAGGGTGCCATCGGTCCAGATCTCGAGCGTCAGCTTGTCGTAGTTCGTGGCCTGGCCGACGCGCGTGTGCTGGATGCCGTAGTTGACCTTGCGCACCGGCGAGTAGATCGCGTCGACGGGGATGACCCCGATCGTCGTGCCGTCTACCTGGCCGGCGGGGACGTAGCCCTTGCCCTGGTCAACGTTGAACTCCACGTACAGGCGCGCGTCCGCAGAGTCGACGGTCGCCAGGTACAGGTCCGTGTTTACGATTTCGTAGTGCTCGGGCACGGTGATGTCCGCCGCGGTGATTGCACCGGCGCGGCCGCTGATGTCCAGCACCAGTGTGCCGGGACGGTCGGACAGCGCGCGCAGCCGCATCTCCTTCACGTTCAGGAGGAACTCGATCGTGTCTTCCTTGACGTTCGGGATCGTGGAGAACTCGTGCTGCACGCCGTCGATGCGGACGGACGTGACAGCGGCGCCCTTGAGCGAGCTCAGGAGCACGCGCCTGAGCGCGTTACCCAGCGTGATGCCGAAACCAGGCGGCAGCGGCGCCGCCACGATCTTGGCGTACTCATCGGATGCTTCTTCGATTTCGATCTGGGGCTCATCGGACGGCTGCGGTATAACCGTGACGCCGGTCCCCCGGTACAGTTGCTGCTCTAACATTTACAATCCTCTAGCGTGAGTAGTACTCGACGATCGTCGCCGCGTTGAACTTGGCTCCGATCTCATCAATCTCCGGGAGCTGTTCGACCCGTCCGGTCATTTGCCCCACGTCGCGGGCCAGCCACGTCGGAACCGATCTACTCTCCGCTGTCTCACTAACATTCGTAAAGTACTCACTCTTTCTTCCTCGGGTTGTCCAGGCGACTGCATCACCGA
>JANLRX010000377.1:0-4237 GCA_031362025.1 Chloroflexota bacterium | reverse complement strand
CCCATGTGACGCCGTCGATGTCCTGGCTCTGGTCGCTTTTCAGGAGCACGCCGTCGGCAACGCACGCCAAGAGCTCTGAGCCGAAAGACGGGCCGGCTCGAACGTTGAGGCAGGAGCCCGTGTTTACCACGCGGGCGAAGGGGCCGATCTGGACGGCGTGGATAGTCGTTCGCCCAAGTGCGCTGTAACCCACGTGATTTGGGTCCGGGTCTATGAGCCCCTCCGTGATGATGTTATAGGTGCCAGTGCGAAGATCGAACAGAGCTGGCCATGGCGTTTGATAGAAGTAATTCTGCGTAGGTGGCGCGATACTGCCAACCGCGGATTGACGATCAGATGACCACCAGCCGAGGGAAGACAGGATTCCGGCGACCTGCCAGATCTGTGTTGAAGAGCCAAAAGCGCCATTGCTCGTTACATCGCTCAGGATGTTTTGCTCGATGAATGCTTCGGGGCGCGGGGGGCTGAATGGCACCAACCCAAACACCAGTGAGTGCGAGCCCTGTTCCGAAATCGGCCCAAAGACCGCTCTCGCGGACATGTTTCCGCCTGCCCAATCATTCGAGGCGATTAGAAACGGTGTTCCATCCTCGCGAAGGAGGCGCCCCACGGAATCGATCCAAAGGACGGTATCGTTCGCGGCGACCGGCCAAGCATCGGAAATTGGTGGATCAAGGTCTCGGCCGTCCGGAATAATCTTAAACACCAACTCACCTCCTGCGATCGGTCTGTCGATGATAAGAACCCGGCCGTCCGCGAAAATGCCTCCGACCATGTAGGCTGGTCCGCCCCGGCCGACTTCCGTCCAGGTTATGCCGCCGTCTGAAGAGAGCACTATCGCAGCGACAGAATCGGGATCGTAGTTGTATATCCCGCCGGTTTCACAGGCACCACGTAGACAGACAGCAGCAGCTATCAGCGAGGCATCTCGAAGTGCCGCGTGGCTAATGATGGTGGGTGTGAATCCTTCCGCGACTTCGCCGGAGTACAGACTGACTAGACCAGGGAACAGTTCTTCAGTTTGCACTGTCCCGGAGGGCCGCTTGTACACCCGGACTAGCGACCCTGATCCGCCATCGCAACCGAAACAGCCGCGCTCGATAATCATCGCCATATCGACTGGGAATGGCACGTCGGGTCCCCGTTTGAGCTCGGCGGCACCGGGGACCAGCACAGGAGTTAGAGTCGGCGTTGGAGCGGGAGCCGCCGAGGATGCGAGCGTAGTTGTAGCGGTAGCTGTGGGCGTGTCAGAGCGCGTTGGTGTCTGGGCCGCGTCGTCGCTCCCGCTGCCGTTTCCACAGGCGGATAGCGTGGAGGATAGCAGGATCGCAGCGGCAGCCAGCATCCAGCGCATTTCGTACAGATTTTAACGCCGAATGGTAAGTGAGGGTACGCTCGACTGTCGAAAGCTACTCGTTGGCGCGGGAGGTGTATTCGCCGGAGCGGGTGTCGATCTTGAGGGCGTCGCCGGGGTTGATGAAGAGGGGGACGGTGACGGTGAGGCCGGTCTCCAGCTTGGCGGGCTTGGTGGCGCCCTGCGCGGTGTCGCCCTTCACCCAGGGGTCCGTCTCCGCGACCTTGAGGACGACCGAGGCGGGCAATTCGATGCCGATCGCTTCGTCGCCGTACATGAGCAGGTTGCATTCGGCGTTCTCGCTCAGGTAGTCGAGCGCGTCGCCGAGCATGTCCTTGCCGACGGGGAACTGGTCGTACGTCTCCGTGTTCATGAAGAAGTGCAGATCGCCTTCGGCGTAGAGGTACTGGGCGGGGGAGCGCTCGACACGGGCGCGGGTGAAGCGGGTGCCGGCCTGGACGGACTTGTCGATGATGTGGCCCGCGCGGACGTCACGCAGCTTCATGCGCACCTGGGCGCTGCCGCGGCCGATCTTCAGGTGGTCGACTTCGATCACCGAATAGAGCGTGCCGTCGATTTCAATTGTCGACCCCTTACGGAGGTCGCCGGTTTCGATCATTTGATCCTCGCTGGCGGTGTGATTGGTGTTTGGTGGCCCTGAAATACGTTACAGGGTGCGGATAGTGTCTGTCACGCCAGGATCGGTTCCTTCGGGGCCTTGGAGAGCGAGCGGATACGGCCGTTTTCGATGACGCACTGGTCTTCGATGCGAACGCCGAAGCGACCGGTGAGATAGATGCCGGGCTCGACGGTGACGATCATGCCGTCCTGCAGTTCGTCGTTGCAGGTGCGGGCCAGGCGCGGCGCTTCGTGCACCTGCAGGCCGACACCGTGCCCGAGGCCGTGCCCGAAGTTCTCGCCGTAACCGGCCGCCGCGATGACGTTGTGCGCAAGCATGTGCGCTTCGTCACCCTTCATCGCGGTGGTGATTTGCTCCTCGGCCGTGAGCTGCGCCTGGAGCACGATCTCGTGGACTTTCAGGAAGTCGGGGTCGTTGGGCTTGCCGCCGCAGACGATCGTGCGTGTGAGGTCCGAGCAGTAGCCGTCGACGATCACGCCCATGTCGATGACGACGGGGTCGCCCTTCTGGATCGCGTAGTCGGTGGGCATCGCGTGTGGCATCGCACCGTGGGGGCCTGCCGCTACGATTGTCGGGAACGAGAGGAACTCGGCGCCGTGTTCGCGGGCGTACTTCTCGATCTCCCAGGCGACCTGCAACTCGGTCCAGCCGGGCTCGATACGGCGGGCGACGGCCTCGAACGCCTCGTCACCGAGGGCCACGGCGCGGGAGATCGTCTCGATCTCGGCGGCGTCCTTGATCGCGCGGAGGTCGGAGATGAGCGCCGGTGCGGCGAGGAGCGTTGGTCGGTCCGTGTCGGGCATGCCGGCGATCGCCTTGCGCAGCTGCTCGAACTCCAGCACTGACAGGTCGCCGGGCTCGAAGCCTATGCGCTTGCCCGCCATGCCGGCCTCGCCGACCAGCGTCGTGAGCCACGAGGCGAGCGTGCCGATCTTGGCGATCTGGCGGAACTGCGGCGACTCGTTCGCGGCCTGCTCGAAATAGCGGAAGTCGACGACGATGTACTGGTTCTCCATCGTGACCAGCACCGAGCCCATCGAGCCGGTGAAGCCGGAGATGTAGCGGCGGTTCATGGCCGAGATGTGGAAGATGTCCTCCACCGGGCAGCTTACGTAGAACCCATCTAGATCGACGGTGGCCATCTTCTCGCGGAGGCGCGTCAGGCGTTCGTTCACTTCTTCTCCTTCAGGATCGCGACGAGCGATTCGAGCGCCGCGATGTAGCCGCGCCAGCCCAGCCCGGCCACCTGCGCGACGGCGATGTCGGCGAGGACGGAGTGGTGGCGGAACGGCTCGCGGGCGTGGATGTTCGAGATGTGCACCTCGACGAAAGGCTTCTGCACGGCTTCGAAGGCGTCGCGCACGGCGAGGCTGTAGTGGGTGAGCGCGCCGGCGTTGATCAGCGCGCCGTCAGACTGTGGGAGGTTCTGCTGGATGAAGTCGATGATCGCGCCCTCAGTGTTGGACTGGAACGCGAGGATCTCGACGTCCAGCTCCTGACCGCGCTTGGTGACCCTGTCGACGATGTCCTGTAGCGTCATCTTGCCGTAGATCTCCGGCTGACGCGTGCCGAGCATGTTCAGGTTCGGGCCGTTGATGAGCAGAATTCGCATGGGATTAGGTTACAGGTTTCGCCGTGCCTGTTACAGCGGGTTGGGCTGGCGCCGCTTCTCCGCTTTCTCCCCCAGGTCGCGGATGAGCTTGTCGCGCGCGCTGTTCATGGCCCCGCGGAGAGTCTCGCGTTGGCGCTCTTCGGTGACGTGGGTGTAGATCTGCGTGGTCTGGGCGCTGGCGTGGCCGAGAAGCTCCTGCACGACGCGCAGCTCCGCCCCGCCGTCCAGCAAGTGCGTGGCGAACGAATGGCGGAGGAGATGCGGCCAGACGCGAACATCGAGGCCGGCCTTGAGGGCGAAGGCGCGGACGATGTACTGGATCGAGCGGGCGGAAAGGCGCTGGCCGTCGCGGTTGAGGAAGAGCGCAGCGTCGGCGCCGGTCGCGAGCTTCGGTCGGCCCTTCGCGAGGTAACGGCGGACCGCACGTTCCGCCGGCTCGCCGATGATCACCATGCGCTCCTTGTTGCCCTTGCCGCGCACGATGAGAGTGCGTTCGTCGAGATCGAGGTGGCGGAGGTCGGTGCCGACGGCCTCGCTGATGCGGACTCCGGACGCGTACATCAGCTCGAGCATCGCGCGGTCGCGGAGGCCTTTTGGGGACGGCTTGTCAGCGGCGGTGATGAGCGCGGTC
>JANLRX010000355.1:0-2564 GCA_031362025.1 Chloroflexota bacterium | reverse complement strand
CGAAATCGAAGTCCTGCGCGACCTGGCCCGTGGGCTGACGAACAAGGAAATCGCCCAGCGAATGGCCTACAGCGTGGGCTCGGTGAAGAACGTAGTCCAGCGAATCATCGAAAAGCTCGCCGTGGCGGACCGTACGCAGGCCGCCGTTTACGCCGTCCGCGCCGGCCTCGACGTCGAATAGCAAGCCGCCTGACTGCCCCGAGTGGCTACAAAGACGCCCGAATCGCCGAACCCTCCCGCGCCGCGACCAGGAGCTTCTCTCGCTGAAGTTCGACGCCGAGCTTTCGAACATCGAGATCGCCGACGTGATCGGCATGTCACCGCTCAACGTACGAGTCACGATCTTCCGCGCCTTGAAGCGCTTGAAGAGCCGCATGCAGACAGCCGACGCTCACGAGAACGCGGCGTAGATGCGCCTAAGTGTGGACGGGCGTCTTGGCGTACGCATCGGCCATCATGTCGATGAACGCCTGCACCGTCCGCGAGCGCTTCCGGTTCTTCCGGTAAGCCAGTGATATCGGACGGCGAATCGGCTCGACATCAGTGATTTCGACCCTCCTCAGGGTGCCCGCATCGAACTCCCGCTGAACCGTCACGAGCGGAACGAGGGCAATCCCCAGCCCCTGCTCCACCATTCGCTTGGTGGCTTCCAGCGAGTCCAACTCCATCGCCACGTTCGGGATGACGTTGGCCCGGCGGAAGAGGCTGTGAATCGTTCCGTAGTAAGAAGACCCGCGGTCAAACAGCACGATCGGCTCCCGCGCGGCCTTGGCGATCGTGGTGCGGCCAGTGCGCGCGAACTCATGGTCCGGGTAGGCGACAAGCACGATCTCGTCGTCGTAGAGCGGGACCTGCTCCACCTCTGCGTTGTTCAATGAACGCGCCAGCGCCACCTGCACCTCATCGGCGAGCAGCATGTTCAGCACCTGCTCGGAGCGTCCCGTGCGGATCACCACTTCGACGCCGGGGAACTCCTGGCAGAAGCGGTGAAGGATGCCGGGGAGCACGTACGTGGAGATCGTGATCGCGGAGCCCAGCCGCAGGGAGCCGAGTTGCACGTCGCGCACTTCCTGAACGGCGTCACGGGCTTCCTGGATCTGCTGGAGGATGCGCTCTACGTACGGGAGGAACACCCGGCCGGCGTCGGTCAACCGCACGCCGCGGCCGCCGCGCTCAAACAGCTCCTCACCCAGTTCGCGCTCCAGCGATTGGATGCGGGCGGTGATTGACGGTTGGGTGAGCTGAAGAGCCTCCGCAGCACGGCTGAAGGAGTTGTGCGTCGAAACCTGTACGAACGCTTCGATCTGTCCGAAGTCCAAGTGTGATTTCCCCGAGCTATTAATCATACCTATGGCTGGCATGTATGAGAATAAGCAGAACTCGGGAAGGGGTCAAGCGGCCCACGCTCGCGATCGAGCTTTGTTACGCGATCTCTACGTGCCTTCGGTGCGTTCGGTGCGGGAGCGCCACTTGTCGCTGGTCTCGTTGGTCAGGAACCAGTCGGCGTTGATCTTCGTGTACTGCTTCTGGCCTTCGGGCACGTCGTCCTCGAAGTAGATGGCGCTCACGGGGCAGACCATCTCGCACGCGGCGCAGTCGATGCACGTTTCCGGGTTGATGTAGTACTGACGGTCGTCAGGGTTCGAGTGGATGCAGTCCACGGGGCAAACGTCGACGCAGGACGCGTCCTTCGTGTCGGTGCAGGGTTCGGTGATCACGTACGTCATGTGCGGCTATTCTAGCGGCTGCCAGTCAGGCCTGCTACTCCGGCCGGACGCCGCGCTTGGTCACAGTAACGTGGCCGACCACGCGCGCCTGGCAGGCAAGCCGGATCTTGCCGGTGCTGAGCGACTCCTCGCTGCGGTCCTCGGAGAGAGTCTTGCGTTCCGAGCGGCCCATCGGCTCCAGGTTCTCGATGCCCTCTTCGACGACGCAGGTGCAGGTTGTACAGATGCCCTGGCCGCCGCAAGTCGTGGGCCAGTAGTACCCAAGCTCCCACGCCGCTTCCATGATCGTCTGGCCGTCCGCCACTTCGAGCACGATCTCGTCGGGGAGCACACGTACTGTTGGCACTACCCCTGGCCTCCCAACCCCTGGAACCGAGAACCGAGAACCGAGAACCAGATGCGCCCCGCCGGTTCTTGGTTCTTAGTTCTTGGTTCACTCCCTGCGTCGCCCCTCCGTCTACATCCCGCTATACTGGGGCCAGATGCGACAGACAGGAAGGATGAACCCCCGATGAAGCCAATTCCCGAAGGTGTCAGCGACGAAATGGTGATCGAAACGACGCCGGAGATGGGGGTCAAGCACCTGCCAATTCCGATGTACTCCACGCCAACCATGGTAGGGCACTTCGAGGGGCTTTGCCTGAAGATGATGATCCCGTACCTCGAGCCCACGGAAAGCTCCGTCGGGTACAAGGTGGACATCAAGCACAGCGCGCCGACGCCAATCGGGATGGACGTGACGATCAAGGCCCGCGTCATCGAGTCCGACGAACGCAAGGCTGTATTCGAGGTCGAGGCCTACAACGGCAGCGGCGCGAAGATCGGCGAAGGCACCGC
>JANLRX010000333.1:0-4605 GCA_031362025.1 Chloroflexota bacterium | reverse complement strand
CGCGTCATCTTCTCCAGCAGCGCCTCGTCCACCGGCGTGTTCGAGAAGAACCGCTCCCCCGAATCCAGCCGCCCGATGACGATCCCCAGCTCCGGCCCCTCGCGCCCGAACATCACCGTGTACGTCTCCACCGTCGCGGGCCCGTTCGCTTCCGCCACGAACGGTGGGCTCGGCATCGCATCGAGTTCGGCCTGGTTCACCGCCGGGTCCGCGCGCCGCCACTCGCCCTCCGGTGGCCGCCCGCTGTACACCCCCGCCGAGTGCTTCGTCGCGAACCACCCCAGGCCCGTCACGAGCGCCTTCTGCTCCGGGTGCTCCCGCAGCCGCCCCACCGCCGTCGCGATCGAGTGCATCACGTAGTTGTTCCCCGGCCCGCCAGCGTACGGCAGCCCGCCCGTGAGCGTGATGTCCCGCCCCTCCGTCGTCTTCAACCCGAGCGCATCGAGCCCCATCTGCACCGCCGCCGGAAAGCACGAATAGATGTCGAAGAAGTCGATCTCGTCGGCCGTCAGTCCTGCCTGCGCGAGCGCCACGCCAGTCGCCGACTTGATCGCCGGCGACGAGTGATAGTTCACGCGGTCGCTGACGAACCATTTGTCGTTCCCCTGCCCGCAGCCGCGCACGTACACCCACTTCTCCTCGGGGATGCCCAGCTCGCGCGCCGTCTCCGAGCCGGTCATGATCACCGCCGCCCCCTGGTCCACCTCCATGATCGCGTTCATCCGCTTCGGGTACGGGAAGCCGATCCACCGGTTGTCCGGCCCGATCGACGTGATCTCCTCCGCCGTCCGCGCTTGCGGGAACCATGCGTACGGGTTCTTCGCCGCCACCTCCGTCATCCGCGAGCACAGTTCGCCCACGTAGCGCTGGTGCTCCTCGATCGTCTGCCCCAGGTGCGCCCGGAATGCGTTCTCGAACAGCGGGTACATCCGCACCGGCGCCATCGCCCCGTGCCGGCTCTCCACGTCCGAGAACCCCATCCGCTGATCGCCCACCACGCTCTCCGGGGTAGCGCGCTTGGCCCACGGAAGCTCGTCGCCCGCCTTCCGCGCCCGGTTCCGCGAAGCCATCGCCTCTGACCCGGCTAGCAGCGCCAACCGTATCGTCCCGTTCACGATCGCCTCCGCCGTCTCGTTCACGATCCGCTGCGGCGTCTCCCCGCCCACTGCCGTGTACAGCTTGTGCGACGGGTTCGCGCCCACCTTCTCGGCCAGCAGCCCCGGCGCATCCGCATATCCCCAACCGAGGATGTTCACCACCTGCACCGAGTCCACCTTCGCCAGCACATCCGGCTTCCCGGTGTCCTCGCCCGCCGCGCGTGCCGCGATCGCCATCAGCTCCACCGGCTCGATCGCGTCCGCCAGCGTGCGCCCCCGGTTCGTGAACTGTCCGGCGCCGATTATCACAGGGTAGTTGGGCATATGAGTCACTCCTTCGCCCCGCCGACGATAGTTGCCCACCCAACACGCGGTCAACCCGCCCCACCACTGTCATCCTGAGCGGAACATCACAAGCTCGACGGCCCCACGCTCCTTCGCGAAGGATCTGGAGGGGGGCAACTCTCGAAGCGGGTCGACCACTCCGTAAATCGGTAATGACCCCTCGAACCACCACAACAGATTGCCCCTCGCCCACGCAGTGGGAGAGGGGTCAGGGGTGAGGGCGTCTCCCGCCCCGTAATCCACCGTTCTCCTCCCCCCGTTGCCCACCGCCCCTCCGTGATACACAATTCCCCCATCCGCACGACCATCAAGGGAGGTCCCCGATGACGAACCCCTTCTCACGCCTCGCTTTCCTCGCCGCCACCCTCGCCCTCATCGTGCTCCTCGTGCTCTCCGCTGCCTGCGGTGACGACGATGACGACGACGCCACCAGCGACGACGTCACCGGCTCCCCCGCCGCCGGCGAGATCGACATCTCCAAAGTCCCCGAACTCGAAGACGGCAAGCTCACCGTCGGCTCCGACATCGCCTACCCGCCGATCGAGTACTACGAAGAGGGCACAGACAACGCCGTCGGTCTCGATGTCGACCTCATGAACGCCATGGGCGAAGCCCTCGGCGTCGAAGTCGAGTTCCACCAGGTCGCAGACTTCGCCGGCATCGTCGGCGATCTGAACTCTTCCCGCTATGACACGGTGATGTCCGCCATCAGCATCACCGATGAGCGCGAAGCTGAGATCGACATGATCCCGTACTTCGGGCCAGCCGGCACCGGCGTGCTCGTCCCCGCCGGAAACCCTGAAGGCATCGCCACAATCGAGGACATCTGCGGCCTCGCCGTCGCGGCCCAGGTTGGCACGATTCAGGTGGACTACATGAACGAGTTCAACGAGAACGAGTGCGCCGACAACAAGATCGACATCAAGGCCTTCCCGGACACCCCTGCCGCGTTCCAGGAACTCAAACTTGGCCGGGTCGCCGCGGCCCTGGCCGATGACCCGGTGGCCGCCTACGCAGCCGCTCAGTCGGATGGCGACCTCGAGGTCGCCGCCACCGGCTTTGACTCCGCCGCGTACGGCATCGGCGTCCGCAAGGATTCCCCCGAACTCAAGACCGCGCTTGAGGCCGCCCTCGCGGCCATCCGCGCCGCCGGCACCTACGACAGCATCCTCACGGACTGGGGCCAGGAAGCCCTCGCCTACCAGGACTAACGATCGCAAGACACGTGGCCCCCGGTGCACAGCCGGGGGCCACGTCGCGTCTGTGAGGGAAACGGAATGACGCTGGCCATCGACTTCCAGCCCGATGTCGTCTGGGAGTTCCTCTTCAACGAGCAGATCCGCAAAGGCGCCTGGATCACCATCCAGGTCGCCGTGCTCGCTCAGCTCATCGGCGTCATTCTCGGCGGATTCTTTGCCCTCCTCCGCACCTCACGCAACCGGCTCCTGCGCTTCATCGCCGGGTTCTACGTCTGGTTCTTCCGCGGCACGCCGGCCCTCCTCCAACTCCTGATCCTCTACTTCGGCCTCCCCCAGGTCATCGACAACCAGCAGTTCACCAACGAGCTCACCGCCTTCCGCGCCGCCATCATCGCCTTCGGCATCAACGAAGGCGCCTACATGACCGAGATCATGCGCTCCGGTCTGCTCTCCGTGGAGTCGGGTCAGATGGACGCCGCCCGCAGCCTCGGCATGCCTCAGCTCACCGCCATGCGCCGCATCATCTTCCCGCAGGCCTTGCGCGTCGTCGTCCCGCCCACCGGCAACGAGTTCATCGCCATGCTCAAGAACACCTCGCTCGCCTTCGCCATCGGCCTCGTCGAACTCACCGGCGCATCGCGGCTCATCTACTCCGTGAACTTCCGCTTCATGGAGCTGCTCACCGTTGCCGCCATCTGGTACCTCGCCTTCACCACCGTCTTCGCGATCCTCCAGGCCGAACTTGAACGCCGTCTCGCCATTGGTGACCGCGAGGAACAACAGTCGATCTGGGAGCGCATCATCAGCCTCACAGGAGGTCGGCGGTCGTGACCCTCGAAGCCAGCAGCGGCCCGATGGTCCGTGTCATCGACGCCCACAAGCGCTTCGGCAAGCTCGAAGTGCTGCGCGGCGTCGACCTCGATGTTGCACGCGGCGAAGTCGTCGTCCTCCTCGGTGCCAGCGGCAGCGGCAAGACCACCCTCCTCCGCACCATCAACCACCTCGAAACGCTCGACACCGGCCGGATCTACGTTGACGGCGAGCTGGTCGGCTACCGCGAGGTCAACGGCAAGCTCATCGAAGACCGCGAGCCAGATGTCGCCCGCAAGCGCTCCGAGATTGGGATGGTCTTCCAGCGCTTCAACCTGTTCCCCCACCTCACGGCGCTCGGGAACATCATGTCCGGCCCGCTCTTCGTTAAGCACATGCCCCGCGAGGAAGCCGAACGCATCGCCACAGACCTCCTCGACACCGTCGGCCTCGCCGAGAAGCGCGACGTCTACCCCTCGAAGCTATCGGGTGGCCAGCAGCAGCGCGTCGCCATCGCCCGAGCCCTCGCCATGGAGCCCAAGCTGATGCTCTTCGACGAACCCACCTCCGCCCTCGACCCGGAGCTCGTCGGCGATGTCCTCGACGTCATGCGCCGCCTCGCCCGCGAGATGCACATGACGATGATCGTCGTCACCCACGAAATCGGCTTCGCCCGCGAAGTCGCCGACCGCGCCGTCTTCATGGACGAGGGCCGCATCATCGAACAAGGCCCACCCGCCCAACTCTTCGAATCCCCCCGCGAAGAACGCACCCAGGCGTTCCTCGGCCGCATCCTGTAGTCGCCACGAAGTGAAGTAGCTGCGGCGCTTTAGCCCCGCCAGTGCCCGCCCGCTCACCCAGAGGAACCGGCCAGACGGCCGCCCGTCCGGGCGAAGGGCCGCCCCCTGCACCAGCGAAGACTGGGGAATCGAACATCGAAGCGCGCCCGCCAGACCAACTTCCACCGGCCACCGACCCTTGTCATCCTGCGAGCACCCACCCCCGGACGCGGATTCTTACCCGACCGCAGGATCTGGGGTGGGGCAACACCCGCCGCGAGCACCCGCATCTCGCACCAACGCGTGACAATCTCCCTGGCTCCTGGCTACTGGCTACTGGCTACTGGCTACTGGCTACTGGCTACTGGCTACTGG
>JANLRX010000385.1:0-5799 GCA_031362025.1 Chloroflexota bacterium | reverse complement strand
GCCGCCGATCGCGGGGTTGGCGACGGCGCTGGAGTAGCGGTCGGACGTTAGCCCGGCGAATCGTATTGCGTGGTGAGCGACGTGTTCCGGGGTTGGCGTAGCGTGGGTGGGCGAGGCACGTGGTGGTTCGCGGCGTCGTTTGATCGACGAGAGTTAGTAGTTGCCCTGTGGTTAGACCCGTTACGAGGGTGCGTCGCCCCTACGATGTTTGCGCAGGCTAGGCGGTGGCGGCGATGGCTTGGCGGAGGTCGAGGGCGCCGGTGTAGATAGCTTTGCCGATGATGACGCCTTCGACTCCGATGTCGGCGAGACGACGGATCTGATCGATGGTGGAGACGCCGCCGGAGGCGATGACGGCGAGCGGTGACGACATGGTGGCGGCGTAGTCGGCGATCTGCTGGATGGCGTCGAAGTTGGGGCCGCCGAGCATGCCGTCGCGGGTGATGTCGGTGTAGAAGATGCGTTGGACTCCGAGATCGGCGAGCTGGCGGATGAGGTCGATGGCAGTAGTCTCGGAGGTTTCGAGCCAGCCTTCGGTTGCGACGAGACCGTTGCGGGCGTCGACGCCGACGAAGATGCGGTCTCCGAAGGTGGCGACGGCGTTGGCGAGCATGGCCTGGTCCTTGATGGCGGCGGTTCCGATGGCGACGCGGTCGGCGCCGGCGTCGAGGTAGCTCTGGATGATGGCGAGGTCGCGGTTGCCGCCGCCGACCTGGACGGGGATGCCAACCGCGGCGATGACGGCGTGGATGGCGTCCTGGTTGCGGGGGATGCCTTCGCGGGCGCCGTCGAGGTCTACGGTGTGGATGCGGGTGGCGCCGGCCTCGGCGAACTGGCGGGCGACGGCGGCAGGGTCGTCGGCGAAGACGGTCTCGCGAGTGTAGTCGCCCTGGTCGAGGCGGACGCAGCGGCCGGCGCGGATGTCGATGGCGGGGATGATTTGCTTGTGTGGGGAGATTGTATCGCGGAGGTCGCCTAGCTCGCCGTGGTTGGCTAAATCGTGGTGTTGCGGCCCCTCCGCCCCGCCCCGTTTGACAAAGCTGTAGCTCTGTCCGTACGAGGGGGTCCCCGCCCCGAGTCAGGCTGAGAGCCTGACCCTGAATGTGTATCTACCGGGGATTTACCGAACCGGACGTATACGAGAGTTAACAAACGGTTCAGACGGGCGTCTAACCCTGCATGAAACGGCGATTTGATTTGCTACCCGCTGCTTTTGCGTTTTCGCAGTTCCCGCTCTACCATTCGGCGCTCCGCATCGCGGCCGAGGACGGAGTCGAATACGAAGGAGTTGAGGAAGTGCAGGGCGATTACGATGCCCCAAACGAGGGCAACCCACTGGACCCAGAATTCGTCGGGGCCAGTGATGATGTCGATTATTAGCAGCAGTCCGAGGACGCTGGCCGCTGTCCAGAGGTGGCGGTAGAAGGACATCTTGCGCCGGACGGCTCGGCGCGCGGATTTGTAGTCGTCGTCCGCGTTCCAGTCGCCGCGGCCACGGCCTGCGCGGAAGGCGCCCAGCGGTGTCTCCACCTCTACACCCTCGAAGTCGTCCTGGAATGTCATCAGACGACGGGTGAATTTCCGGCGATGCGGAGGAAGTTGCCGTACATCCGCAGGCCCATCTCGCCGCTTTTCTCCGGGTGGAACTGGGTGGCGACGACGTTGTCCCTGGCGATGACGGCGGGGAAGGTGACGCCGTAGTCCGTTTCGCCGATGGTGACGGCGGGGTCGGCCGGTTGCGGGTAGTAGGAGTGGACGAAGTAGAAGTAGGAGTTGTCCGGGATGTTCTCGAAGATGGGGTGCTCCTGGGTGTAGCGGACGCGGTTCCAGCCCATGTGGGGCACCTTGAGGCCGGCGGGGAGTTTGACGACGCGGCCGTGGATGACGCCGAGGCATTCGTGCTCGCCGCCTTCTTCGCTGGCGTCGAGGAGGGCTTGCTGGCCCATGCAGACGCCGAGGAAGGGTCTGCCGGAGGCGATGTAGTCGCGGATGGGGTCTTCCATGCCGCAGCGGCGGAGGTTGGCCATGGTGTCTTCGGCGGCGCCGACTCCGGGGACGATGACAGCGTCGGCGTCTTCGAGGTAACGGGGGGTTGAGGTGATTAGGGGGCGGACGCCCTGGTTGACGACGGCGCGGGCGACGCTGTGGAGGTTGCCGGCGCCGTAGTCGACGATGACGAGTTTCATGGTGTGATTTTAGCAGGTGAGTGGTTGGGGGATGTGATGAGGGTCACGGGGGAGGAGTAGCCAGTAGCCAGTAGCCAGTAGCCAGTAGCCAGTAGCCAGTAGCCAGTAGCCAGTAGCCAGTAGCCAGTAGCCAGTAGCCAGTAGCCAGGGAGATTGTCGCGGGTTGATGTGATGTGCGGGGTGCTCGCGGCGGGGGGTTGTCTCCCCGCCGGATCCTGCGGGCGAGGGGCCGGGAGCCGCGTTCGGGTGTGGTACTGCGCAGGATGACAAGGCGGGGCTGAGGCGCCCGGCTACTTCACTTCGAGAGCATGAGTTGCCACCAGCCGACGTCGAGCCAGCGGTCGAATTTGTAGCCGACTTCGCGCTCGGTGCCGGTGAGGGTGAAGCCGAAGGATTTGTGGAGGGTTTCGCTGACGGGGTTGCCTTCGGCGATGCCGGCGATGATGGAGTGGAAGGCGCTTTCGCGGGCGAGTTCGATGAGGCGCTGGAGGATGAGGGCGCCATGGCCGCGGCCGCGGTGGTCCGGGTGGATGTAGACGGAGTTTTCGACGGTGTAGCGGTAGGCGGGTTTGACGCGAAAGGGTCGGAGGCAGCCCCAGCCGACGACTGTGCCCTCGTCTTCGGCGACGATGATGATGTGCGGAGGGACGGTGTCACGGAACCACTGGAGGCGCTCTTCGAGGGGTTTGGGGTCGAGGTCGAAGGTGGCGGTGCCGTTGAGGATTTCGTAGTTGTAGATGTCGCGGATGGCGGGGATGTCGGCTTCGGTGGCGGGGCGGATGGTGGGAGGCATCGCGGGCGAATTGTAGCAAGCGCTGGGGGAAGGGTGACGGGTGACGGGTTGAGGGTGTTTCGCGATGGTGGAGTGTTGATCGAGGCGCCTGCTTGAGGGCGGTGATTGATTCGTCCTTCGAGAGCCTCAGGATGAGCGGGGTTCCGAGATCGATAGGCGGATACGCATCGGGCCCGGAGAGACATTTGGTGGTGGCGGGGAGGTGGGTGGCGTAATACGCTTGGGGCGTTATGAGCTGTGGGATTGGGCATGTGCAGGAGGCGCAGGTAAAGGCTGAGGAGCTGCGCTCGCAGATCAACTATTACGATTACCTGTACTACGCTAAGGATGCGCCGGAGGTCAGCGACGCGGAGTACGACGAGCTGATGCGGCGGCTGCGGGCGATCGAGGAGCACTATCCGGAGCTGATTGCGCCGGACTCGCCGACGCAGAGGGTGCCGGCGGTAAAGATCGAGGCGTTTGCGACGGTGGAGCACCGGGAGCCGATGCTGTCGCTGGCGAATGCGTTCAACTTTCACGAGCTGGAAGCCTGGTACAAGCGCGCGGCGAAGATGGCGGGGACGGAGAAGTTCCGCTTTGTGTGCGAGCCGAAGATCGACGGGCTGGCGGTGGCGCTGGTATACGAGAACGGGCGCTTTGTGCAGGGGGCGACGCGCGGGGACGGGCTGCACGGGGAGAACATCTCGGAGAACCTGCGGACGATCCGGAGCATTCCGATGCAGTTGCAGGGGAAGGACTACCCGGAGCGGTTCGAGGTGCGCGGTGAGGTGTACATGCCGAAGTCGGCGTTCGAGGCGATGAACAATGAGCGGGCCGAGCGCGGCGAGCCTTTGTTCATGAACCCGCGGAATGCGGCGGCGGGATCGGTGCGGCAGAAGGACGTGAAACTCACGGCGTCGCGGAAGCTGGATATCTGGATCTACCAGCTCGGGTGGGCGGACGGTGATTCGCCGCCGACACACTCGGCGACGCTGGAGTGGCTGAACGGGCTGGGACTGCGGGTGAACCCGGAGATCAAACGGTTCGAGAAGCTGGACGATGTGCAGGCCTTTTACAAGACGTGGGAGGAGCGTCGTCACGGCCTGGAGTACGAGATCGACGGGATGGTGGTAAAGATCGATGACAAGTCGGTGTGGGACGAGCTGGGGTACGTGGGGCGAGAGCCGCGGTGGGCGATCGCGTACAAGTTCGCACCGATTCAGGCGACGACGAAGCTGATCCGGATCGCGATCAACGTGGGGCGGACAGGATCGCTGAACCCGTACGCGATCCTGGAGCCGGTGCGCGTCGGCGGCGTGATCGTGAAGCAGGCGACTCTGCACAACGAGGACGACATCCGGCGCAAAGACATCCGGGAGGGGGACACGGTGATCGTGCAGCGAGCCGGCGATGTGATCCCCCAGGTGGTGGGGCCGGTGGTGAGCAAACGCACGGGCAACCCGCGCAAGTACAAGCTTCCGAAGAAGTGCCCGGTGTGCAAGAGCGAGGCGGTGCGACCGGAAGGCGAGGCGATGTCGTACTGCACGAACATTTCGTGCCCGGCGCAGATGTTCCGCTGGATCACGCACTTCGTTTACGCGATGGACATCGATGGGTTGGGCGAGCAGTGGGTGTGGAATCTGCTGGACCGCGGGCTGATCGAGGACCCGGCGGATGTGTACTTCCTGACGATGGAGCAGCTGGTGGCGCTGGACCGGATGGGGGAGAAGCTGGCAACGAAAATCCTGGCAAACATCGAGGCGTCGAAGCAGATGAACCTGAACCGGCTGCTTTCGGCGCTGGGAATCCGGCACGTAGGCGGGGAGATCGCGCTGGTGCTGGCGAACCACTTCCAGACGCTGGAGGCGATCGCGAACGCTTCGGAGGAGGAGATCGCGGAGGTGGAGGGGATCGGTCCGAAGATCGCGGCGAGCGTGTACGCGTACTTCCACGACCGACAGAAGATGGCGATCATCGATAAGCTGAAGAAGGCGGGCGTGAACATGGAGCAGCGCCAGCCGAAGCGCATCGAGGGGCCGCTTAGCGGGCAGACGTTTGTCTTCACGGGGACGCTGGGGGTGATGCCGCGGGGGAAGGCGGAGGCGCTGGTGACCCGCCTGGGCGCGGACGCAACGGGGAGCGTTACGCGGAAGGTGACGTACGTGGTGGCGGGAGCGGACCCGGGGTCGAAGCTGGCGAAGGCGGGGAGCTATGGGATTCCGGTGCTGGATGAGGATGGGTTCTTGGCGATGATGCGGGAACACGGAGAGCTGGAATAGTGAAGAGTGAATGATGAATAGTGAGTAACCAGACCTGCTAACGCGGTGGCGGCCTTTACGCTTGATATCCCTGCTACTCGCTTTTCTGCTGCTTGCGTGCGCGTGCGGGGACACAGTGGAGACGACGTCTCCCACGGTCGGCAACATGACGAGCGCTTCTCCCGGCGCGAGCTTGCCCGCGGGGTTGACGAGGGCAGTGGTGACCGATGTGGTGGACGGGGACACGATTTACGTGGAGATGGGTGGGGAGCAGTACACGGTGAGGTATATCGGGGTGGATACGCCGGAGGTAGACGCGAGGATAGGGGTGGAGTGCTACGGGGCGGAGGCGAGTGCCCGCAACGAGGAGTTGGTCGAGGGGGAGACGGTGGGGTTGGAGAGGGATGTCTCGGAGACGGATGATTTCGGGCGGCTGCTACGGTATGTGTGGCTGGGCGGGGAGATGGTGAACTCGGTCCTGGTGCGAGAGGGGTACGCGGAGTCGAAACGGTATCCGCCGGATGTGCGGCACCAGGAGTTGTTCGATGGGCTGGAGGAGGAGGCGCGGCTCGATGGGGCCGGC
>JANLRX010000309.1:0-5527 GCA_031362025.1 Chloroflexota bacterium | reverse complement strand
GCCGGGTCGAGCCCCGTCACGATGACGGGGCCGACCACCGTGAAGGTGTCGGTGCCCTTGGCGCGCCACCACTGAATGTCGTCGCGCTGCCAGTGACGGGCGCTGAGGTCGTTGCCGCAGGTGTAGCCGAAGACGTAGTCGAGGGCGGAGGCGGCGTCGACGTTGCGGCAGAGACGGCCGATGACGGCGACTTGCTCGCCCTCGGCGTCGACTCGGCGGGCCTCGGCGGGGAGGATGATGGTGTCGTCCGGGCCGATGATGGATGAGGATGGCTTGAAGAAGAGTTGCGGGACTGCCGGCGCACCGTCCTTCACAACGGATCGCGCGCTCGGGATGTGTGACGGGTAGTTCACCGCGGCGGCGAGCACTTTGCGCGGGTCAACGGGAGCGAGCAGCTTGACGTCGCTGAGGGCGAGGCTGTCGGACGAGACGGTGTGGTCGCCGAAGAGATCTCCCGTGATCGCGCGGACGCGGTCGCCTTCGACGAGGCCGTGGGCGATCGTGTCGCCGTGCTGGAAACGGCAGTAGGTGGCCATCCGCTAGAAGGGGAGGGGGATGCGGCGGAAGCGCTCGATGTAGCGGCCGTCGGGGTCTCGCCAGAACTGCTTGAGTCGCTCCTGGAGTCCGGCGGGATCGTCGATCTGAGTGACGTGCTTGGAAAGCGCCTCGAACTTCACGTCGAGGCAGTCGGTGATGTCGACCTCGAAGTTGACGTCGGAGGCGCTCCAGAGGTAGACCTCCTTCACGCTGAACGGCTCGAGGCCCTCGTCCAGGAGTTCGGGGAAGCTGGGGCGGTTGCGGGCGAGGGGGTAGACAGCGTCGAGGAGGGTTTCGCCGGCGGCGCGGTGGTCGGGGTGGTTGATGAACATGTTGCGGACGATCTGCCCGGGGTCGTGGCCGAAGCAGGCGTGGGGCTTGAGCTGGCGGATTTTGCGGACGACCTCGCGCATGAAGTCTTTGTTGTATGTCAGCTCGCCGTCGACGTTGTCGAGGAAGAAGACTTCCTTCACGCCGAGGACGGCGGCGGCTGCCCGCTGTTCTTCCTTGCGGGTCGGCACGAGGCGGTCGGCGGTCCAGGCGGGGTCTTCGCTGCCCTTGGAGCCGTCGGTGCAGATCAGGTAGTAGAACTCCCAACCTTCCTTGGTCCACTGGTATACGGTGCCGGCGGCCCCGAACTCGGAGTCGTCGGGGTGCGCGGAGACCACCAGGGCGCGCTTCGGTCCTTCATCTTCTGGCATGGGCATCCTCACGTCTTCCAGGCCGGCGGGCAATGTTCCGTCCTTCCAGTTTCAGGGGGTTGAGCCGGATTGTACCGATGACGCCATCGTATTGACAATCGAACGGATGATCTCTAAGGTGAATCTGGCGAACATAGGTTCGTTATTTGGAATAGACAACGACAAACGACCATTCTCCGGCACGGAGGCCAACGCATGAAGGACCTTTCGACCAGGCAGCGCGGCATCTTCGAGTACATCAGCCAGTTCATCGACGACCACGACTACCCGCCGAGCATCCGGCAGATCCAGGAACACTGCGGGATCAGCTCGACATCGGTGGTGGACTACAACCTCCGCATCCTGGAGAAGATGGGCTACATCCGGCGCGACCGCGAGGTTTCGCGGGCGATCGAGGTGACGCACGGCGGGTCGCGGCGCGGGCGGATCGTGCCGGTGCCGATCGTAGGCACGATTGCGGCAGGGTCGCCGATCTCGGTGCCTTCGGCGGGTGACATCTCGCAGGGGCACGACTACGAGACGATCGACGTCTCGCCGGACACGATTGGGAACCGCCAGAACGTGTACGCGCTGAAGGTGAAGGGCACGTCGATGATCGACGCGCTGGTGAACGACGGCGATGTCGTGGTGCTGGAATCGACGTCGACCTCGAAGGACGGCGACATGGTGGCGGCGTGGCTGGAAGACGAGCAGGAAACGACGCTGAAGAAGATCTACCACGAGGGCGACCGGGTGCGTTTGCAGCCGGCCAACCAGACGATGGACCCGATCTACACGCCGGCCGGAAACGTTACTGTGCAGGGCAAGGTGATCGCTGTGGAGCGGAAGCTTTAGGGCTGGTCATCGACCGCGCGATGGTGAGCGGGGAAGTGGTGTGCGGTGCAGGGCGGAGCGTTGTGGGCGAGGCACGTGCACTGCGTAATGGAGATGGTGATCGGAGGGTGCTTCGCCCCTACGGGGGTGCGGGGTTGGCCCTGATACAATTGCCCTTACCACAGCGCCCCGCGTAGCCGCCGGGGATCAGTCGTCTCCGGCGATCCGAAAGGCCGCCCGCTTGAACGACGCTATCCTGCGCGTGCAGGACCTCCACGCTGAATTCGCGACTGTCGATGGCATCGTTAATGCCATCAATGGAGTGTCGTTCTCGCTTGAGCGGGGGAAGACGCTTGTCCTGATGGGGGAGAGCGGCGCCGGCAAGTCGACGATCGGGCTGGCGATCCTCAACCTGTTACCGCATCCCGGCCGGATCACGGCGGGAGAAGTGTGGTTCAACGACCGCGATCTGTTCACGCTGTCCGCGGAGGAGATGCGGAAGGTGCGAGGGAAAGAGATCGCGCTGGTGTTCCAGGACCCGATGACGGGGCTGAACCCAATCCTCAGCGTGGGCGACCAGGTGCGGGAAGCGATCATGACGCACGAGAAGATCTCCAAGGGCGAGGGCAAGCGGCGGGCGATCGATGTGCTGGGAAAGATCGGGCTTCCAGACCCGGAGCAGATCGCCAAGCGTTTCCCGTTCCAGCTTTCCGGCGGGATGGCGCAGCGCGTGATGATCGCGATGGCGACAGCGCTGCACCCGGACGTGCTGATCCTCGACGAGCCGACATCGGCGCTGGACGTGACGATCCAGGCGGCGATCCTCGAAGACCTACGGCGGTTGCAGAAACGGGAGGGCACGGCGATCATCCTGATCACGCACGACTTTGGGATCGCGGCGCAGATGGCGGACGAGGTGGCGGTGATCTACGCCGGGCACGTGGCGGAGAAGGCAGACACGCTGACGGTGTTCGAGCGGCCGCGGCACCCGTACACGTCGGCGCTGCTGGCGAGCCGGCCGCGGCTGGACCGCGAGGGTCACGGACCGCTCACCTCGATCAAGGGGACGCCGCCCTCGCTGATCGACCTGCCGGAGGAGTGCGCTTTTCTGCCGCGGTGCACGAAGGCGACGCTGGTCTGCCGGCAGCAGCCATCGCCTCCGCTGACGGTCATGGAGTCGCCTGACCACCTTGCGGCGTGCTACAACCCGATGTACCAGGAAGAACGACTCGACACCGCCGTTGGCGAAGGATAACGAATGAGCGACCCGATAACCGACCTCTGGACGCGCCTCCGCAGCCTTGGACGCAAGGTGGAGGAGGAGATATACGACTTCACGGAAGAGGACGCCGAACGGGAGCAAGAGGCGCGAGGCCGGAACACGCTGATCGCGCTGATCAACGCCTTCTTCACGATGTGGAAGGCGAGCCAGGCCAGCGCGGCGGAACGGACGCTGGGGCTGCTGGGGTTCGGCAGCGTGCTCTGGTGGGTGATCATCGACCGCGGGTTGGGGTTCAAGCGCACACCGATCCGCATCTTCGCGGGGACGTTCGCGATCATCTGGTTCGTGCCAGGGATCATCGCGGCGACGTGGACGATGTGCGTGAACCTGGGCGTCGGGAACCTGCGACGGGTCCGGAGCTGGCCGCTCATGGGGGTGTTCGCGCTCTCAGGGTTGATTGGGTTCAGGGCAGTGTTCGGGGAGCTGGCGCACAAGGAGCTGAAGCCGCTGCCGAAGATCGAGCGCGAGGACAAGTAGCTCCGGCCTGCCCGTTAGGAATCGCTCGTGCTAGTATCGTGCTCGCATCCCAGATCGAGAGCGAGTACAAACGATGGCAGACAAGCGATACAAGATAGCGGTCCTTCCGGGTGACGGAACGGGGCCCGAGGTGGTGCGCGAGGGGCTGAAGGTCCTCGAGGCTGTGCAGGCCAAGGCCGGGTTCAGCCTGGCGCTGGAGCACTACGACCTCGGCGGCGAGCGGTACCTGGCGACAGGCGATATCCTCCCGGACTCGGTGTTGGAGGAGCTGCGTGGGTTCGATGCGATCTACCTTGGGGCGATCGGGCACCCGGACGTGCAGCCCGGCATTCTCGAGAAGAACCTGCTGCTGCGTCTGCGCTTCGAGCTGGACCAGTACATCAACCTGCGCCCGGTGAAGCTGTACGCCGGCGTCGATTGCCCGCTGAAGGACAAGGGGCCCGAGGACATCGATTTCGTGGTTATCCGCGAGAACACGGAGGGGCTTTATAGCGGGATGGGCGGCATCCAGTACAAGGGGACGCCGCAAGAGGTCTCGACGCAGATCCACATGACGACCCGGTTTGGCGCTGAGCGGGCGATCCGCTATGCGTACGACCTGACCCGCAAACGCAACGATATGAAGCAGCTGCACCTGGTGGGCAAGACGAACGTGCTTACGTACGTTCACGACACGTGGTGGCGCGCTTTCAACGAGGTGGGCGAAAAGGATTACCCGGACATCCGCCGCGAGTATGCACACGTTGACGCGACCTGCATGTGGTTCGTGAAGAATCCGGTGTGGTTCGACGTGATCGTGGTGGAGAACATGTTCGGCGACGTAATCACGGACCTCGGGGCGATGATCCAGGGTGGGATGGGGATTGCGGCGGGCGGGAACATCAACCCGAACGGGGTCTCGATGTTCGAGCCGATCGGCGGGAGCGCCCCGAAGTACACCGGCCAGAACGTGATCTGCCCGCTCGCGGCGATTGAGGCCGGGCGGATGATGCTGGAGCACCTCGGCGAGGCCGAGGCGGGGGCGGCGATCCAGAGTGCGGTGGAGAAGGCGCTGGCCAGCGGGAAGATCAAGACGCTGTCAGCGGGCAAGATGGGCATGTCAACGAGCGAGGTTGGGGACTTCGTCGCGAGTCTGGTTTAGCGACTGCTTATCCACAAAAAGTGCAGTTTCGTACACAAATGCACCAGTATCAGGTTTGACAACTACACCAAAACTTCCGCATACTGATGTTGCTGCAGCGGGGCCGCAACCGCTGTAGTTTTAGCGCTTTCGGGTCTCATCGCCGCACCCCCGCGAGCTATACGACTCGAGAGCGCTTTTCTCTGCCAATACAAAACTGTAACTACAGCTACCCCGGTTCCATCTTAGATTCGGGAGCACACGCTCCCCGAGCATATGGAACACATCGAACTCGACCCGATCCGACAGATCCGGGTAACCAAGCTTTGGGCTTTCGCCGGTATCCTCTGGGCGTGCTTTATCCTGCTGCTCATCTATACGGTCACGCTCACGCTGACGTGGGTGGACCTGGCGGTGGTGCTGCTCCCGGCCGCTGGTGTGGCCGGCATTGCGATCGAGCTGGCGGCGCGGTGGGAGATCCGCACTCACCGTCGTTACGCGTACCCGCACCGGCTGGGTTACGTCCTCGCTTCGATCCACGACTTCCAGCGCGCCTGCGATACGAGCACCCGCCTGATCGGCGAATGGCTGGACCTG
>JANLRX010000304.1:0-11267 GCA_031362025.1 Chloroflexota bacterium | reverse complement strand
CGAACAGGGCGCGGACCAGCTCTTTGGCGAGCCCGCCCTGGCTCTCGATGACTTGATGCAGACTGATGGGGAAGGTCGCGGCGTCATCAACATCCTGGCCGCGAACCAGCTCATGCAATCGCCCCGGACCTACGCGACTCTGCTGCTCTGGCTGCTATCGGAGTTGTTCGAGACATTGCCCGAAGTAGGCGACGCGGACAAGCCGAAACTCGTCTTCTTCTTCGACGAAGCCCACCTTTTGTTCGAGGATATGCCAAGCGCCCTGGAGGACAAGATCGAACAGGTGGTACGCCTGATCCGATCGAAGGGTGTCGGTATCTACTTCGTGACGCAAAACCCGATTGATGTGCCCGACCGAGTCCTCGGTCAGTTAGGCAACCGCGTGCAACACGCGCTGCGCTCCTTCACACCGCGCGATGAAGAAGCGATCAAGAAGTCCGCCGAAACGTTCCGCACGAACCCAGACCTCGACGTGGCAACAGCGATCACGGAACTTGGTGTCGGCGAAGCATTGGTGTCACTGCTCGACGATAGGGGAACACCCGGGGTCACGGGACGAGCACTTATCGTTCCGCCGCACAGCCGAATCGGTCCCGCCACAGCGGAAGAGCGCGACGCCGTGATCAAAAGCTCGCTCGTCGCCGGGCACTACGAAGCCGCCAGCGATCGTGAGTCGGCATACGAAAAGCTGACGACACGCGCAACCGAAGCAGCGACCGCTGCGAAGGCCGCCGCCCGGATCAAAGAAGACGAGAAGGTTCAAGCCAAGCGTGAGAAGGAACTCGCCCGCTCTGCGAGTCACAGCCGTTCTTCTGGAAGTCGCGGCGGTCGGCGCAGCGACAGTATTGGCGAGGCGATGGCAAAGAGCACAGCCCGCTCGATTGGCAGTTCCCTCGGACGCTCAATCGTCCGTGGTGTATTCGGAAACCTGTTCAGAAAGAAGAGCTAGCATGCCGAAACAGATCATCAACCTCAAGGTAAACGGCGAGCAGCACGAAGTTGCTGTGGAGCCGAACTGGACGCTGCTGGCGACCGTGCGTGAAGCGCTCTCGTTTACCGGGTCCAAGGAAGGCTGCGGCACCGGGGACTGCGGCGCCTGCTCGATGATCGTAGACGGACGGCTCATCACCTCGTGCCTGATGCTCGCCCCCGAAGCGAACGGCCGCGAGATCACCTCGATCGAGGGCCTCGCGAAGGACGGGCAGTTGAACCACGTACAGCAGGCGTTCATCGACACCGGCGGGGTGCAGTGCGGGTTCTGCACACCCGGCATGGTGATGGCCGCGACTGACCTTCTGAACCTCAACAAGCAGCCCACCTTTCAGGAGATACGCGACGGCCTCGCGGGCAACCTGTGCCGCTGTACTGGCTATACAAAGATCTATCAGGCGGTGGAACTCGCGGCGCAGCGAATGACGTCAGGAGAGTAGGGATGGCGCAAGAGACGAAGACCCGCGAAGAAGCCGAGTCCGGCAGCAACGGCCACCGTTACGTCGGCCAGCGCCAGACGCGCACCGACGGCGCCGCCAAGGTCACCGGCACGACCGTCTACGCAGATGACATGAAGCTGCCCCGCATGCTCCACGCCAAGATCCTCGGCAGTCCCTACGCACACGGCCGCCTCAAGGGAATCGATACTGTGAAGGCGCGACAGTTCCCCGGCGTGGCAGCGGTGATCACGCACGCCGACCTGCCGGAGTACAAGAAGAGCCCGTCCAACCGACGTGGCATCGTCTTCCCGTACGACGAGATCCTGTTTTACGGCCAGCCAATCGCAGCCGTCCTCGCCTCGGACCCGGATGTCGCGGAGCAGGCGCTGGCCCTCATCGAACTGAACATCGAAGCGCTGCCGCCGGTCCTTGACCCGGTCGAGGCGATGAAGCCCGACGCGCCGCTCGTTCGCTCGACTCTGACCGACATTGACCGCTCCGAGGAGCAGGGTCACGTCGCCGTCGACCTCGAGTCCGGCGACAAGGAAGGCCGGCCCAGCAACGTCGCCTCCGAGACGCCTTTTAAGCGCGGCGACGTTGAGGCCGGATTCGCCGAGGCGGACGTTGTCATCGAACGCACATGGCGCTCCTCGATGACGCACCAGAGCTACATCGAGCCGCACTCCACGATCGCGGACTTCGACGCCGCGGGCGAGCTCTCCGTTTGGACCAGCACGCAAGCGCCGTTCTACATCCGCGACGAGCTGGCCGACGCCCTGGGCCTGCCCGAGAGCCGGGTGCGAGTCACCGCGACCGAGGTCGGTGGCGGCTTCGGCGGGAAGATCTACCTCACGGAGCTGATGGTCTCGCTCCTCGCGATGGCCGTGCGGCGCCCGGTGAAGTACATCATGAGCCGTCACGAGGACATGCTCGCGGCCACACCGGCTCCGTTCGCGCAGGTCGAACTGAAGACCGGCATGAAGCGCGACGGAACGCTGACCGCGATCCAGACGAAGCTCATCTACGACTCGGGCGCGTTCCCTGGCGCTGCGGTGCCGGCGGGTGCCACGGCGATCGGGATGTACTACAAGTGCGCGAACATCGACATCGTGGGCTACGAGGTGCTGACCAACAAGGTGAGCGTCGGCGCGCTGCGTGCCCCCGCCGCCCACAACGCCACGTTCGCGATAGAGTGCCACATGGACATCATGGCGAAGGAGCTCAGGCTCGACCCGATCGAAGTGCGCCTGAAGAACGTCGCCGAAGAGGGCGACCCTCTGCCGAGCGGCCAGGCCTACCCCCGGATCGGCCTCCGCGAGTGCCTCGAAGCGATCTCTGAGAGCGAAGTGTGGAAGGGCCGCGCCGCCGCAAGCGCTCACCCGAACCGCGGCGTTGGCATCGCCGTCGGTGGGTGGATGGGCGGACTGCAGCCGGCGAGCGCGATGGTCTGCCTGAACCCGGACGGCACCGTGAACGTCACCGTGGGTTCGGCCGATATCACCGGCGTGAACACCAGCTTCCAGGCGATCACCGCCGAGGTGCTGGACATCCCGCCGGACCGAGTCCACGTAGGCTACGGGGACACGAAGACCGCGCCGTTCGCCGGCATGAGCGCCGGCAGCAAGACGATGTACACGGTCGGCCGCGCCGTGAAGCTCGCCGCCGAAGACGCGAAGGAGCAGATGCTCTCGATCGCCGCCCAGCGCCTGGAGACGACGCCCGAAGAGCTCGAAGTCTCGAACGGCACCGTGCGCGTGAAGGACGACCCAGACAAGTCGCTCACGTTCACGCGGCTCGGCCGCTGGACCACGAACTTCGGCGCGCCGTTCCCCGTCATCATCGGCCGCGGCTCCATCACCGCCCGCAAGGTGGCGCCGGGATTCACCGCCCAGGCCGCGGAAGTAGAGATCGACCCCGACACCGGCGAAGTGACCGTGCGGAAGTACGCCATCGCCCAGGACGCCGGCTTTGCGATCAACCCGCTCTCCGTCGAGGGGCAGATGCAGGGCGGCGTCAGCCAGGGGATCGGCCTCGCCCTCTGGGAAGAAATGCTGTACGACGATCAGGGCCGCCTGCTCAACGGCAACCTGCTCGACTACCGCCTCCCCACCACGCGCGACCTCCCGAATATCGAAACGATCATCGTCGAGGTGCCATCGGAGGAAGGCCCGTACGGCGCACGCATCATCGGCGAACCGTCCATCGTCGCCGGCCTCGCCGTCATCGACAACGCAATCGCCGACGCCACCGGCGTCTGGCTATCGGAATCACCATTCACGCCCGAGCGTGTGCTGCGGGCCACCGGAAAACTCTAAACAAGGTTCGCCTGCTTAGGAGGCCTGGAAATGGAAACACTCATGGCACCAACGAAGGAACAGATCCAGCAGTTCTACAAGCGCGCGCTGCAGCGCAGCCTCGACGCTTACGCGAAGCTCGACGACAAGGAGTGGGACAAGAAGGCGTCCGACGCGGGGACCGCGAAACAACACCTGGCGCAGATGGTCGGAACAATGGAAGCGGAGACGCTGCCCATCACCCGCCAGGCGCTCGCCGGTGAGAAGATCAACATCCCCGGCTTCGAGAAGCGCGGCGACATGGTGTCCTTCCGCGCGGCCAACGCCAAGGCCGTAAGCGATCTTCCCGTGGCCGAACTGCTCCAGCGCATGGAGAAGGCCTTCGGTGAGCACAACGCCATGCTCGATTCGCTCTCCGAGGCCGATCTCGACAAGCCGGTGTTGAGCCCCGCGTGGGACCGCCAGGGCACCGTCCGCGACCTCTTCTTCGCGAGCTACCTCTTCCTGCCGGGCCAGTACCAGGAGATCCGCCGCGTCAACAAGAAGAAGCTCCCCCACTGGATCGACGACGGCACCCCAGACCAGGTGAACTACCACATGGGGCGCCTCTTCAACTACATGCCACTCATCTTCCGCAGCGACAAGGCCGGCGACCTCAAGGCGACGTACCTGTTCACGATGGAAGGCGAAGGCGGCGGGCAGTGGAGCCTCGCGATCGCCAACGGCCGGGCCGATTCCGCCGATGGCGCGCCGTCCGACTCTCCCGACATCGAGATCAAGACCAAGCCCGAAAGCTGGATCGACCTCTCGACCGGCGACCTCAACCCGATGGTGGCCGTGATGCCGCCCTTCGGCAAGGTGAAGCTGTCGGGCAGCATGCCTCTCGCCCTGAAACTCAGCGAACTGTTCTCGGCGGAGGAGTAGGCCTGTGGCGGTCGCCGCCATCCTCCTCGCGGCGGGAGAGTCCACGCGAATGGGCTCGCCGAAGCCGCTGCTGCCCTGGGGCGACCGCGCCCTGATCGAGTACCAGGTCCAGCAACTGCGCGAGGCGGGCGTGGACGACGTCGTCGCTGTGCTCGGGCACCGAGCTGACGAGATCGCGCCGCTCGTCGAGGCCGCGGGGGCGCGCGTCGTGCTGAACCCAAGCTACCCGGACGGGCGGGCGACTTCGCTCGTCGCTGGCGCGCTCGTCCTTCCCGATCCCGACACGATCCTCGTCACGAACGTCGACCAGCCGCGTCCGGCGTACGTCATCCGCCAGCTCATAGACGACCGCGAAGCCCGCATGGCACTGATCGCGGCGCCTGTCTACAACGGCGAGCGTGGCCATCCCGTAGTCCTCGACGGCCGCCTCCTCGAAGACTTGCGCACCGCCAGCGATGCGAACCTGGGCCTGCGCGGCGTCATCGGCGGGCACGAGGACCGCGTCTTCGAGTCGCAGTTTGAGACGGCAGTCGTGCTCCTGGACCTGAACACGCCGGAGGACTACGAACGCGCGCTCAAGACGTACTTCTCGGAGGTAAACTCGTGAGCGATATGGGCATGTACGAGATCCTCTCGCACGTCGTGCTTCCGGAGTGCAGCATCCGGATCATCCGCATGCTGCCGGAGGAGCGCGTCTCGGCGCACTATCACGAGAAGTGCGCGCAGGTGTATACCGTCCTCGAGCACGAAGTCGAAGCCCGCGTGAGCGACCGCGTGATGCGCCTCCGTCCCTATGAGACGGTGCGCATCGAGGCGAACGAGGCGCACAGCATCCGCGCCGTGGATGGCGAAGCGCTGGTCATGTCCCTGAGCATCCCGCCGCTGGAACGCGACGACCAGCACGTGGTCGCGGAGTAGGACACTTGTCATTCTGGCGCACCAGAATCTGGGGCGGGGCGACGCCACGCACGTCTCACCACCTCGAACGCGCCCGAGCCCCATTCCCCGCCAGATCCTGACTGCGGTCAGGATGACAAACGTTAGGCCAGGCGCATACTTGACGCGCACGTTAAGGTTCGGCATGATACAGGCGCTTTCTACAGCAAGGAGGTCGCCCATTGGCTCAAGAAACAGCCACCGAAAAGCAAACCAAGCCCCTCGTCTCGTTCCTGCGCGTCCCTGAGAAGTACCCGGCCGAAGACGCCTACTTCTGGGGTGTGCAGTGCGGCGCGTGCAACGCCAAGTTCCTCGGCGCGCGGATCGCCTGCGGCAAGTGCGGCGCCACGGACAAGTTCAAAGAGCAGAAGTACGGCAGCGACGGCGAGCTATACGTTTTCGCCGTTGTGCACCAGAGCGCTCCGGGCGTCGAGACTCCGTTCATCGGCGCAATCATCGATCTTGACGACGGAGTGTCCGTCCGTGGCAACGTCTACGGACTCGACCCGCTGAAGCCGGACAAGAGCTGGTTCGGCAAGCGCGTGAAGATGTACACAGAAGTGATCCGCCAGGACAAAGAGGGCAACGACGTTCTCGCCGCCAAGTTCAAGGTCGCCGAGTAGGCTGTACCGGACGAAAGAAGGAGTAATCAAATGCGTGATGTAGCAGTCGTCGGCGCAAACATGCTCAAGTTCGGTCGCTACCCGGACAAGGACGTTGTCCAGCTGGCCTCCGAGGCCGCTATCGCCGCCCTCAAGGACGCCGGAGTCGGCATCAAGGATGTCGAGCTTGTGTCCTGCGGCAACCTGTACCAGTCCAACGCCATGATCGGCCAGCGGATCATGAAGGAGATCGGCGCGACGGGCGTCCCGGTGATCAACGTTTCCAACGCCTGCGCGACTGGCTCGACAGCCTTCCGCGAGGCGTACTACGCCATCGCTTCCGGCGCCTACGACATCGCCATGGCCGTCGGCTGCGAGCAGATGGGCAAGATGGGCCTTCTGGGCGGCGGCGGCGACGGTGACCGCGCCTACAGCACCGAGGGTGTGATGGGCACGGGCATCATGCCCGGCGTCTTCGGGCAGGCCGGCGCAGAGCACATGCGCAAGTACGGCACCACCCAGGAGCAGATCGCCAAGATCGCCGTGAAGAACCACCACCACGGCACGCTGAACCCCTACGCCCAGTACCAGATGGAGACGCCGCTCGAGGACGTCCTCAACGCCCGCGTGGTGGCCTGGCCGAACACGCTGTACATGTGCTGCCCCACCGGCGACGGCGCCGCGGCCGCGATCCTGATGTCAGCGGAGAAGGCCAAGCAGTACACCAAGAAGCCCGTGTGGGTGGCCGCTTCGGTCCTCACGTCGGACCCCTACGCGCAGCGCAATCCCGCGATGTTCGACATCAACACCGTGACGCAGCTCGCCGCCAAGGAAGCGTACGAGAAGTCCGGCATCGGCCCCCAGGACCTCGACATGGTCGAGCTTCACGACTGCTTCGCCACCGCCGAACTCGTGCACTACGAGAACCTCTTCCTCTGCGGCGAAGGTGAGGCCGGCAAGCTCATCGACGACAAGGAGACGTACAACGGCGGCAAGATCCCGGTGAACGTCAGCGGCGGCCTGCTCTCGAAGGGCCACCCGCTCGGCGCGACCGGCGTCGCCAACATCGTCGAGGTCGTCTGGCACCTCCGCGAGGAAGCCGGCGCGCGCCAGGTGAAGGGCGCGAAGACGGGCCTCGCGCACGTCATCGGCCTCGGCTCCGCCTGCACGATCCACGTCCTCAAGGCCTAGTAGCAACGCACTTTGAGACAGCCGGCCCTGTGTGGGCCGGCTGTTTTCATTTTGTGACAATCGTCACTGCGTTGGCGCTCGTATATAGAGTTGCATTAGAATACCGCCACGAAGGAGGGAAACTTGACCACTGAAGTACTCACCAGCGACCTCTGTGACCGGATCGACGCCATCATCGCCGAGAAGAGCATTCTCAAGCACCCGTTCTACCAGCGATGGCAGGCCGGGGACCTCACTCTCGAAGAGCTGAAGGGCTACACCTGCCAGTACTACCACCACGTGCTCGCCTTTCCCCGCTACGTTAGCGGCACCCACGCCAACTGCAACGACCTGGCCGACCGGCAAGAGCTGCTGGAGAACCTCCGCGAGGAGGAAGAAGGCCCGAACAACCACCCCGAACTCTGGCTCCGCTTCGGCGAAGCCCTGGGACTTGACCGCTCGGACATGACCGACGCCGTCCCGCTCCCCGAGACTCGGGCCATCGACAAGACATTCACCCGCGTCACCAAGGACTCGCCGTTCGTCGCCGGCATCGCCGCGCTGTACGCGTACGAGTCGCAGGTGCCGGAAGTCGCCGGAACGAAGATGGAAGGCCTGAAGAAGTACTACGGCGTCAACTCGCCGGACGGCTTGCGCTTCTTCGTCGTCCACCACTCGCTCGATGTCGAGCACTCCAAGACGACCCGCAACATGGTCGCCCGCATCGCCACCACCGAAGAGGACGCGAAGGTTGCCACGCAGGCCGTAGAAGAAGCCTGCGACGCGCTCTGGGGCTTCCTCGACGGCTGCTACAGGGAGTACGTCCAGGCCGCTGCCTGACGAACCCCCACAAAATGGAAGTATCGTTCCTGGGCTCCAGTAACGCCTTTGCCTCTGAGGGGCGTTACTGGAGCTCGTTCATTGTGGACGGCAAGTACCAGTTCGACTGCCCGCCCACGTTGCTCCCCCAGCTCAAGCGCCTGAAAGTCGCCCTCGAGGACATCGAGGTGATCTTCATCACCCACTTCCACGGCGATCACTTCGTCGGGCTGCCGTTCCTGCTGCTGGAGTACACCTACATGACGCCGCGCACGAAAGACCTCTACATCGTCGGGCCAAAGGGCTGTGAGGAGTGGCTGGAGGACTTCAGCAACCGCGTGTACCCCAACATCATTCGCGCCGGCAACTACAAGCGCATCTACATCGACGGTGAGCCGGGCACCGAGCAGAGCGCAGGCGGCCTCAAGTTCACCTGCTTCCCGATGAACCACGTGAAGAAGGACGGCATGCACGCGCTCGGTTACCGCGTCCAGGTCGGCGACAAGACGATCGCCTACACCGGCGACACGATGTTCTGCGAAGAGGCCGTGGAGCTTGGCGACGGCACGGACGTCTTCGTGGTGGACTGCACGTACCCCGAGGACTGCGGCCCGGAACATATGGGCTTCGCCGACGTGAAGGTCATCCGCGAGCGCATCTCGCCCGAGACCACGCTTGTCCTCACCCACCTGACGCGCGCCCCGGTGCTCAACGGGATGAAGAACACCCTCATCGCCGAAGACCTCAAGACGTTCCACTTCGACTAGCGCGTGAACGACACCCAGCAGACCGCGCTCGCCATCCTCGACTCGACACCGGCCATCTTCCGGCTGCTGATGTCCAACGTCCCGGACGACATCCTGACCGCGGATCTTGACCGCGGCTGGTCCCCGAAGCGCGTCCTCGCGCACATGGTCGACGTCGAAGAGCCGGGCTTCCGCGACCGCCTACGCCACGTCCTCGACGAGGCGCATCCTGCGATCACGTCGTTCGACGCGATGGCCTCGCTCGAAGCGGGCGACTACATGTCGCGTCCCGTGGCCGCGCTGCTGGACCAGCTCGAAGCCAGCCGGAGCGAGACGTGCGCCTGGCTGCGAGCGCTGACACCGGACCAGCGCGCCCGCAAGGCGACGCACGACACCGCCGGCGAGTTCACGATCGACAACCTGCTGCACTACTGGCCGATGCACGACATGGCGCACATCCGCGGCGTCCAGCGGATGCTCAACTCGCTCCTGCGCCACGAAGCGTCGGGACTTGACGAGCAGTGGGACATCTGAGGCCAATCGACTCACATTCCGCCGCCTGATACGCTCCCCGCATGAACGATGAGATCGCCGTCATCGGCGCCGGAAACATGGGCACCGCGCTCGCCCAGGTCGCCGCGAACAACGGTCACCCCGTCCGCCTCTGGAGCATCGAGCACGACGTCCTGGAGGATGTGCGCGACAACCGGCGCAACACCAAGTACCTCGAAGGCATCGCCCTCCACGACAACATCACGCCCGTTTGGGATATCGGCGAGGCCGTGGCGGGCGCTCGGTTGGTCATCCTCAGCGTCTCGTCACAGGTCGTGCGCCGAGTCGCCCACGATTTCGCCCCACACATCGTGCCCGGCCAGATCGTCCTCAACGTCGCCAAGGGCTTGGAGGCCGACACCCACCTCCGGATGAGCGAGGTGATCTGCGGCGAACTGGCCGACGACTGCGATCCGTTCGTCGGCAGCATGGCCGGGCCGGCAATCGCGATCGAGATGGCGCGAGGCGGGCCACTCGCCGTCATCGTCGGCGTTACGGACGCAGACGGCGGGCACACCATTCAGCAACTGCTCCAGAACATCCACCTCAAGGTCGAGACCACGCGCGACGTCACCGGCCTCGAGCTGTGTGCGACCCTCAAGAACATCTACGCGATCTCGCTCGGCATCTGCGACGGGCTGGGCTTCGGCACGAACACGAAGGCGTTCTTCGCCAGCCTGGCGTTGGAAGAGATGGCCGCGATCGTCGCTGACCTCGGCGGCGACACACGGACCGTCTACGGGCTGGCGGGCATCGGAGACTTGCTAACGACCGGGTTCAGCGAGCACAGCCGCAACCGCACGCTGGGCGAGAAGCTGGGCAGCGACGGCGACTGGCGGCACTTCATCGAGTCCAGCACCGTCGAAGGCTACATCGCCTGCCAGGAGATGAGCGAGCTGCTCGAACCCCGACACCTGGATACGCAACTCCTCGATACCATCCACGCCGTGCTCTACCAGGACCGCCCCGCCACCGATGCCATCCGCAACTTCTTCGCCGACTTCGCCTACGGAGACGTCCAGTAGCCGCGCGCTAAGGCGGACAGGCTAGCCAGGCTCCGGGTTGGTGTCTCGGAGGCCAGGCAGGTTGGTGAGAACGGCGAGCCCGGCTGCGCGCGCCAACGATACTTGTTGCTTATCGTGGGATAGGAGCGGAAGGCCGTGTTCGAGGCTCGAAGCTATCACCCAAATGTCTCCATCGGCCGCATCTGAGCCGGGAGTCTGTAAACGCCTAAGTGCCCGGCGCACGCGAGATGCTCTAGCGTAGTGGACATCCGTGGCCGGCGAATGAGGGAGAATCACCGCCGCTCCGAGCAAACCGGTGAGACGACGCAGGCGCTCCGGCCCAAATTCCGCTCCAAGGATCTCCGCCGGTACTTGAAAGGGGAGTGAGAGCGTATCGGGACCGATCAGAGCCAAGTAGAACGAGCGCTCGTGGCTGTCTTTGGACAGCCGACTAAACACAGACGTATCGAGAGAGAAGACCGGCAAGATGTATTAGTCCGAGGGTCGGCCCTTGATTTCCTCAAGGTATTGTTCGAATTCGTCGACATCCTTCTGGGTCGGCCACACTGCGTCTATGAGCGCAGCGTAGTCAAATTTCTTGCCCCACACGCCCTGTTCGCGCGCCAACTGCTCGACAGTCTTTGGCGGCGGGATTGGCTTGAGGTCGGGATAGTCTCCCAGCTTTCGCTTCTTTCGAGAGGCCGTCTTTCGTGTCTTCTCGGTAACCATGGCGCTCGTATCTTACTACGACGCCGTCTCCTTCAGCGCCTCGTCCAGCGTGTGCCAGGCC
>JANLRX010000291.1:0-7002 GCA_031362025.1 Chloroflexota bacterium | reverse complement strand
GGCCGGGGTCCGCCCCGACCATCAGGGGACGCTCGCCGAGGCGGCGCAGGTGCAGGGCCAGCTTCGCGACGGTGGTGGTCTTGCCCGCGCCCTTGAGACCGAGGAGCATCACGACGGTCGGCGGCTTATTCGTCTTCGCGAGCTTTGCCGCGCCACCACCCAACACCTCAACCATCTGCTGGTTGACGATGTCGATGATCTGTTGGGCCGGTGTCAGGCTCTTGAGAACGTTGGCGCCGGCAGCCTTCTCACGGACGGCGGCGACGAACTCCTTGACGATGCGGTAGTGGACGTCCGCTTCGAGCAGGGCGAGACGAACCTCGCGAAGGGCTTCGTCGAGGTCTTGCTCCGTGATCGTGCCACGGCCGCCGAGCTTCCGGAAAACGCCCTGCAGCTTATCGGATAGAGAATCAAACATATCTACAACCGATAATTGTACGCGAACGCGGATTTATAACCAATCGCAGCGAGCTTTTCGTGCCTAAGACGCCGCGTCGTCCAGTGTCTGCTTGAGCACCGTCTCAATCTCTTCGTACGAGGCGATGCCGTCAAACCCGGCCGCGATATTGCCCTCCGCGTCCACGATGAACGTCCACGGTTCGTTCGGCAGCCGCCATTCGTCTACCGCTGGCACGATGCAGTCCGCCAGGTCCGTGCAATCGCCGCTCCGCATCCGGGGCACGTCATACGGCTCGATGTGGATGAAGTTCGCGTCGCTGGCATAGGTCTCGTAGAGATCGTCCATGATCTCCTTCACCGGCCCGCAGATCTGCGTCTGGCAGTACGCGGGCGTCGCGAAAGCGATCACAGTCGGCTTACCAGACGTTACAGCGTCCGCGATCGTCAGGATGTGCTGCTCTTCGATCGGCTTCGTCGACGTGTCGATGTCCCGGATGTCCTCCACGTCGCTCGCCAGCGTCTGAACGGTACGCGGCGCCGGATCACCAACCGCCAGCCCGAACTTCTCCGCCGCCACGCTGAACGTCAGGCCCGTTGGCGTCAGCGTCCGGCCGTCAGCGGTCTTCCCGCTCACGACCACGCCCCAGTTCCCCGGCCGGTCGAATCCCACGTACGTGATATAAGCGCCGGTCTCCCCCGCTTCGTGCGACTCGATGGCGCCGTCCTCATGTGTATGTGTGTACGTTTTGGTTAGCGTCACCGGCTCCGCGTCAGCCTCAGACGTCGGCGTGCCTTCCTCCGTGTCAAAGCAGAGGAACTGAAGGTGGAGCTGGGCTCCCGGGACCGGGGTGTCTTCCTCCTGGTCGAGGAGCCCTACTTGGAAGCGGTTCGTGCCGACGGCGAGGTCCGAGGAGATAACGATTGGCAGGAGGTTACCCTCGATCGGCCGGGTGACCAGGTTCTTGTCACACGTCCCCGTAGCCGGCGTCACCGATGCGCTGCCGGAGGGCTGGGCGTCGTCAGTGGGCGATGCGTCGTCGTCTCCACCACTACAGGAAGCGAGAAGAAGGACTACCCCTGCAGCCATCACGAACCCCAGCAGAGGCTTCGCGCCTACTAGTCGCACCCTAAATGCCACGGTCGTTGATGATCGCGCAGAGGTCAGCCACCCGGCTCGAGTAGCCCCACTCGTTGTCGTACCAGGCCAGCGTCTTCACCAGGTTGCCGTCCAGCACCATCGTGCTCAGCGAGTCGAAGATCGAGCTGCGCGGGTCGCCGCGGAAGTCAGACGAAACGAGCGGCTCATCGGTATAGCCGAGGATCCCGCGCAGCGACTCGGTTGAGGCGTCGCGGAACGCCTCGTTCACCTCTTCCTTCGTGACCGGCCGGCTGACCGTCGCCACGAAGTCGCACACCGAAACGGTGGCGGTCGGCACACGGAACGCCATCCCATCGATCCGGCCCTTCAGCTCCGGCATGACGAGCGTCACGGCCTTCGCTGCCCCGGTCGTGGTCGGGATGATGTTCTGGCCCGCCGAACGCGCGCGCCGGAGGTCCGAGTGCACGGTGTCCAGGATCACCTGGTCATTGGTGTAGGAGTGGATCGTCGTCATGAACCCCTTTTCGAGGCCAAACGCCTCGTGCATCACCTTCACCAGTGGCGCGATGCAGTTCGTAGTGCACGACGCGTTCGAGATCACGCTGTGCTTTGCCGGGTCGTACTTGTCGTCGTTCACGCCGATAACCACGGTCAGGTCCTCGTTCGAGGCCGGCGCGCTGATGATCACCTTCTTGGCGCCGCCGCCGTCGATGTGCGCGCGGGCCTTGTTCGCGTCCGTGAAGATGCCTGTGGATTCGACGACCAGGTCAGCGCCGACGCTGCTCCACGGGATCGCGGCCGGGTCGCGCTCCTTGAACACGCGGATGACGTGGCCATCGACCCGGATCTCATCCTCGGTCGCGGAGACCTCGCCGGGGACCCGGCCGTAGGTGCTGTCGTACTTCAACAGGTGGGCGCTCGTGCGGGGATCGGTGAGGTCGTTGACGGCGACGACTTCGAGCTTGTCCGGGTGTAGGTCGTGGATCGCCTTGTAGACCTGCCGGCCGATGCGGCCGAACCCGTTGATGCCGATGCGGAGGGGCATTGAGGACTCCTTCGAGGGTGCAGTTTGTTTGGCACTTTCAGTATATCGACAGCGCCCGTTAAGGACACGATTGCGTGCTCGAATACTTGGTCATCGTCGCTATCGGGCTCACGATCGACCGGTTGGTGTTCTCCCGGATTGAGTCCGGTCAACGACCGCTGGGGCCTCGCGAGGGCGTAATCCGGCGGATCGCCGAATCCGTTTCCTCCCCCCGATATTGCTTGCTAGCTGGCCTGGGCGTACTGGTAGACCTGGGCCATCTCTTCTTCGCGCATCATGTTGCGCAGGCTGGCCAGGGCCCGGAACTGGATGACTCGCACGGCGCCCACTGACTTGCCCAGCACCTGGGCGACCGCAGAGTACGGCAGGTCGTCCATGAACCGCATGACGATTACCTGGCGCTGTTCCATCGGCAGGTCCTGCACCCGGCGCCACACTCGTTCGCCTTCGGACTTCGCCGTCGCGGTCTCCTCGGGCGAGCCGAGCACGTCGTTGTCCTCGAGGGTCTCCGGAAGCTGCGCGTGGTGACCGTTCTTCAACGCCTTCCTGTGGTTGATCGCGAGGTTGACCGTGATCCGCAGCAGCCACGCTACGAATGGCACCCCCCGGTTCTCGAAGCGGCTGATAGCCTCCAGCGCCTTGAGGAACGTCTGGGCAGTGAGGTCTTCCGCCAGGTTTGGGTCGCCTGTGATGAAGTAGGCGTGGCGGAAAACGCGGACGGAGTGGCGTTCGTACAGGTGTCCGAACGCTTCCCGATCGCCTGTGCGGGCGAGCGCTATATAATGCTCTTCTTCTGTCAGTACAGAGGTAGACTGACGCAATGTTCCCTCCCTTTGGGCTCACGCGGCTGTTCACCTCTGAAACCCTGATCCTGCGGGTTCTTCCGGCAAAGTTTCCTGCGGGTTCTTTGCTGGGTTTCAGGTTAAGGTTTAGTTTAGGCGGAAGTTCATAGGCAGTCAATGGCTTTCTGTAACAAATATTGGGGAATTGCACTTCTGATATTGCCGATTGACTTTGTCGCGCTCACTATCCTAATAATTGACCTCGTAACCTGTATCTAAAATCAGGCACTATTCCACCAAAGGGGGACGCCCAGATGGAGTTCAAAGAAGTCGTTGGAAGGCGTCGCTCGATCCGCTTCTTCGATCCCGATCGCCCCGTTGAGCGCGAGAAGATCCAGGTGATCCTGGAAACGGCTCGCCTCGCTTCATCCGCCGTCAACGCGCACTGGCTCCGCGCCATCGTCGTCGAGCGCGACAAGATCCCACCGGAGAAGCTCAACCAGCTGAAGACGCCCGTTGCCGCGCTCGCGCTGGACCTGGCCCCGTTGCACATCTACTTCTTCGTGGATCTTGGCGTCGTCAACAGGATCAAGGGCTCGCGGCTCAAGGAGCTTGTCGACGTCGGCGCCCTAGCCCCGACGCACGGTTGGAGCCACAAATTCGTCGACGACTTTGTCTACCCCCAGATCCTCGAACCGATGACCAAGAACCTGACCGGCTACATGGCCGCGGCTTTCGCGGACGCCGGCGGCGCCGCTCAGAACGCTCTCCTCGCGGCGTTCGACGAAGGCCTCGGCGCCTGCCTGAACACTCCGAACCCGATGCTCACCAAGGAAGTCTTCGGCGTGCCAGACGACTGGCAGTCACTGTGGGTGATGCTCGTCGGCTACCCCTCCGAGTCGTGGGAGGCCGGCGGCCAGCGCCCCCGCCCGGACTTTGAAGAGCTGTACTTCGAAGGCGCGTACGGCACTCCATTCAAGCGTGATCCCGCCGTCGTCGAGAGCCTCAAGAAGGCGAAGATGATCCAGGCGCCCGCGCCGCTTCCGGGCCGCATGGACGAGGTCCGCAAACTGGCCGAAGACTACGACCTGCCGATCTAGTGGGTGCTGACTTCGCGGAGTACTCCACCGTTCAGCAGTGGCGCAAAGGGTTGCACGAGCAGTGGGGCGACGAGCCCGACATGGCCGCTCGTCACGAGACGCTGCAAGCCTTCTGCGCGCTCGCGGGAAAGACCCCAGACGAACTGATCGAGGAGTGCACGCGCGAAGTCGAGAGCGGAAAGCGCATTCGGATCAAGGCCCGCCGTGAGTACACTGCGAAGATCGCCGAGTTCCAGGCGTCCGTTGAAGGCAACTCTCGTCAGCAGGCGAAGGCCGCGAACTTCGTGCGGAGCTTCTTCATTCATAACGGCATCTTCATGCAGGCCGGCCTCGGCGGCGACTAACGCCCGCTACTTGTCGCCGACGAAGATTCCCTGACCCAGCTGCCCTTGCTCGTTGAAGATGAAGAAGTAGCTTCCGGGGGCGGGCTCACAACCCTCCGCAGGGCAAGTCGTCGTATAGATGAACGTGCCGTTGGCACGCACCAGCCACGCATTTCCCGGCGGCGGTGACTGGAGCGCGCCAAAGACCCCCGGCGCCTCGCTCGTAATCTCCTCGTACGCCTCCGCATACGTCACGAGCTTCGCCGCCACGTCACCCGGATCGAACTCGTTGCGTGGCTCCTCCGCCAGCAGGTCCACGGTCTGCTGGACAACGGACGCCTCCACGCCCGAGGCTGCTTCGGTCGCGGTCTCTGCGTCACCGTTGTCGGAGTCGTCGTCGCTTCCGCATGCGATCCCTGCGGCCACCAGGAAGACGACGGCGATTATGCCGACCAGCTTGCTGAGACGACGCACCTAGACGGCCATCCCCTTCAGCCCCTGCAGCCCACGCAGGTGCTGGATCTCGCCGAGGTGCGTGAACCCGTGCGTCAGGCACATCTGCCCGATCGCGGTCTGCTTCGGCATCTCGCCCAGCGGCCTCACGGTCGTCCGTTCCTGTAGCAGCGCATCGTCCGCGGCGCCAAGGAACGCCTCCGTCGCCGCCCACACGCCGCTCTGGTACTGCTGCCAGTCGCCCTTCGGTGCGATGCGAAGGTTCTGCGCCTCCTCGAGCGTCATGCCAGTGCCCTGTGCCGCCTTGTGCAGTCCGAACTTATCGTTCCAGCCGCCGTCCAGCCAGACCGTTGGCTTGCCCTGCAGCACGAAGTTGATGATGTTGTCCTCCGTGCGGACGTAGTGCCAGAGAATGAACGAGATCGGGTGGCCCTTGTCGTTGGCCCGCCATTGGAACTGAGCGTCATCCAGGTCCGCGATCGCCTCGTCGTACTGCCCGTGCATATTCCGGAGCTGGCTCACTATGAAATCCACTGTCGACATAACGTTTCCTCCTCGGTGCTGCGACCGCTAGCCTAGGCAGCGCGTCGCTCGAGTGTCAATCAAATTGACACCCGGCGCAGCGCGTGCAAACAATCTCCTCAACCCGAATGTGCGCTGAACAGAATCCTCGCCTCAACCGCCGGCGGTTCCTCACCGGCGCGGGCGCTCTTGGCGTGGGTGTTGTCGGTTGGGCGGCCTGCGGTGGAGGGAACGACGACGAGCCCGGCCAGACCACGCTCGACCGCACGATCGCCCAGGACACGGCCGGCAATCTCGTCTACGCTCCCGGCGAGCCCTACGTCGTCCGCACCGACGTCGCGCAGGCCCAGGCCGGGCGGGAGACGCGCCGCCGCTCGCTCGTCGCCTTCCACCACCTCTCCGACTTCCGCATCCTCGACGAAGAATCGCCCCTGCGCTCAGAGTGGTCCGACCTCTGCGATCCACCGCCCAACACCACCGCCTTCCGCCCGCAGGAGACCCTCAGCGTGCAGGCCGCCGAGGCCGTGATCGCCGCCGCCAACTCGATCCGCACCAGCCCCGTCACCAGCCGCGAAGTCGACTTCGCCTTCCACACCGGCAACGCCATTGACAACGCGCAGTTCAACGAGCTGCGGTGGTTCCTCGACCTCATGGACGGCCAGCCTGTTTATCCCGATGCCGGCGCCATCGGCTACCAGGGCGTGCAGATCGAATCGCCCGCCGCCGCTTACGGCGACCTCCTCCAGACGGCGCAGCGTCCATTCACCCCGGTCGGATTGAAGTACCCGTGGTACGCCGTCGCCGGCAACCGGGACATCCTCGCGCAGGGCAACTTTGCCCCGGCCGAGAACGCCAACCGCTTTGCCATCGGCGCCCAGAAGGTGCTCGGCCTCGGGCCGGACGCCCTCGCGGAGGCGTGCTCCAACTCCGAGACCCTGCTTGGCCCCGGCTCGTCCGCCACGATCTTCAACGACCCCGACACTCTGATCCGCGGCGTCGGTTCCGACGGCAACCGCCGCCTGCTCTCGCTCCCCGAGTGGATGGCCGAACACTTCGCCACCGGCGAGTTCCCCGGCCCCGCCGGCCACGGTCTGATGCCCGAAGGCATCGACGCCGCGCAGGCGTACTACCTCGTCGATTCGGGCGGTGTGCACTTCATCGTGCTGAACACCGTCAACCCCGGCGGCTACGCGTCCGGGAGCATCGGGTCCGCCCAGTTCGTCTGGCTCGAAGAACAGCTCATCGCCCGCAGCAGCCGCTACGCGGACGCCGCCGGACG
>JANLRX010000290.1:0-3517 GCA_031362025.1 Chloroflexota bacterium | reverse complement strand
GCCGTCGGCGTCGGCGTCGGAGAACGCTGCGGCGTCTGGGACGCGGCCGCAACCGTAGCCCGGATCGTCGGAGTAGGCGTTGGTGTTGGTGTGGCCGTCGCGCCGATCGGTCCGCCCTGCTGGTTCTGCGTAAACACGGGCCCCTGTGACGCCGAGACTGCCGTCGCAATCGGTGCCGCGGTCGGAGGCTGCGTTGGCGCCGGGCTGTCTGTCACTGCCGGGGTCGTCGGAGTCGCAGGCAGTGTCGTCGGCACCGGCGTAAACGTCTCCGGCGGGATGATCGTCGCCGTCGGGATCGTCGGCGCTGGCGTCGTCTCGACAGGCGTCGGCGTTGCAGATGCCGTCACCACCGGTGTTGGTGTCGGGACGGCAGTTGGAGTCGCCGTCGGAGTCGCGGTTGGTGTTGGTTCCGGCGTCGGCGGCTCTGTTGGCGGCACCGTCGGCGGCTCGGTTGCGGGTTCAGTCACCGGTAGCGTTTCGGTGGGAGTCACTCGTGGCGTCCGGATCCCCCCCGGGGGGGTATCAGTCGGGCTGGCCGTCGGGGTCTCTTGTGGCGCACCGAATGGCCAGACAATGTCCTTGTAGTACCAGGTGCCGACGAGGATGCACTCGATCGGACAGGCCTCGTCTTGGTGGAACCAGCAGATCGTGAGCACATCGCCGGGTTCTGGTTCAGACGTCGGAATCCATCCGTCCACATTTCCTGAGCTCGAGTCTTGTGGGATGTGGCCAACCCCGTTCGCGAAGTTCCCATCGTTCGGCACATGGTCCCAGTTCCACAGCATTTCTGTGTACTGAGTACCGAACAGGTCCGGGATGACGTTACTGATGTTGGCCGTGAAATCGTCGCCTCCGCCGGGGTCCGGAGGCGTAAACGAAACGCCCGCCGCGTCGTACTCGACCAGCGGGCCGCCGTAGAGGCCGCACTGCGAAGTGTACTCAGGCCGCGTTACCTGGATCGTCACTGTCTCGGCGTACCAACCGTCGCCCCAATACCAGCACGCCGTGATCGTGTGAGTGCCGGGTGCCGTGTCGTACGGCACCTGGAAGAACAGCGTCTTCTCGGAGTTGCCGGCAGCTATGCCATCTTCGCTGAGCAGGATTCCCGGCGGCGCCGAATCACGGTCCAGGATGATCTCCAGCTCCTGGTCGTTGTAAGGGTCGACGGGAATGTTGGTTAGGTCCACAAACGCCCCGCTGCCGGCCGCGATAGGGCTCTCCACGTTCAGGTTCGCGCCACTGTCGGTGCTGGGCGAAGCGCACTCTAGCGTTGGGTCAACGTAATACCCGAACGACTGATACGCCCACGGTCCGCCTGCGAATGCGCCGATTTCGTCCGTCTCGTCCCAGCAGACTACGACGTTGTGAAATCCCGAAAAGCCGGAACTCGGGACCTCGAACGTTATCTCGGTGGAGCTCGCGTTGGCCGGGATGAAGCCCTCATCCGCGAGGAAGCCATCGTCGCCAGGAAGACTGACGTCCCAGAGGATTTCAACTTCGCGGGGAATCCTGGACGGGGTACTCTCCGTAAGCGAAAGCTTCATAAGAACCGCTTCGCCCGCCTCCGCTCCGTAAGAGGGCTCGAAATCGATGCTGCCGTTGTTGCCTGCGAAGTCGAAGGCGCAGTCCTGAGCGCCGATTGTGGCGCGGGCAACTTGAGTCCCACCGTCCGCAAGCGCCAATACCATGACCCCCACCAGGAGCGGCAGGCTGAAGAGCGAAGCGAAGATCGCCGGTCGGAAACGTGTCATGTCAGGGCCAAGTTTAGGTATGAACGCTCAGATTCTAGCGTTTGCGGGACAGTTGCAACAGTGCCGCCTAAACAATTTCTGAACATTCATATCTATCAACCCGTGTCTGCGGGAGACATAACAGATACGAATCCGCCTCCGACGCCCCACTTCATTCCATTAACGGCCCCGTAACACGACACGCCCGGTCGCCCGTCACAGGGCTTGACCCCCCAACCACCGCGCCCGACGCTATCGCCATGACGTTCGAAGCGCGGCTGGGCTTCCTGCTCTTCTTTTTCCTCGTCTGGACGATCCTTGGCCTCATCCCCTGGGCCGTCGTCGCCGTCGCAAACCGGGGGCGCGGGGCGGAGTGGGCGCTCCCCGTCGCCGTCGTCTCGGCCTGCGCCGCCGGGGTGCTCGTCCCGACGATTGGCCTGCGCGACTTCACCGGATTCGTCATCAGCTGGTTCACCGCGCTCGCCGGCAGTGCGGCGGGTTCGCTCGCCGCCACCGCCGTCTGGCGTCGCAACGAAACCCAACGCGCCGCCGCCGCCGGAGACAGCGCCTCGGATCCGGCACCTGTCCCCGCCCCTGCCGACCCCGCCCTCGACCGCCCCGCTCCGCCTTCGCTAGACTGAGCGCATGACACTACCTCCCGCGATCAGCACCATGTGGTCCCAGGGCCGCTTCAAGGCCGACGGTGAAGACCACGACCACATGCCCTCCTTCGCCGAGACCGTCGCCCGTCTCGGCTTCACCCACGTCGAGATCAACTACGTCATCCCGCCTGCCGGCGTCGACGCACTCATCGAGTCCGGCCACGTGAAGTTCTCCTCCGTCCACTCGCCCTGCCCGCGCGTCCGCCTGAACGGCAAGCTATCCGACGCCCTCAACCTCGCCGCCGACGACGAGGAGGAGCGGAAGCTCGCCGTGCAGGTCGCGCACGCCAGCGTCGACACCGCCGTCCGCGCCAACGCCAAACTGGTGGTCGTGCACCTCGGTGGCATCGGCAGCTCCATGTATGAAGAAGAGAAGAAGCTCCGCAAGATGCACGACTCCGGCGGCAAAGACACCGCCGAATACGCCGCGCTCGGCAGGACCGCGATCGCCCGCCGCGCCGCCGAAAAGGACCACTGGTTCCCGCACGCAAAGCGCTCCCTCGCCGAAATCGCCGAGTACGCCGCCAGGAACGGGGTCACCGTCGGCCTCGAGAACCGCTACCACTTCAGCGAATTCCCCGACCCGACAGAGATCGCGGAGCTTCTCGCCGACATCCCGCCGAACGTCGCCGGCTTCTGGCTCGACGTCGGGCACGCCGAAGTCCTCGACCGCCTCGGGCTCATCCCCCACACACGCTGGCTCGACGAACTAGGCGACCGCTGCGTCGGCGCCCACGTCCACGACGTCGACGGCCTCCTCGACCACCGCGCCCCCGGCTACGGCACGGCCGACTGGCCCCACTACGCCGCCAAGCTCCCCGCCTCCGCCGCCCGCGTCTTCGAGATCAACCAAAAAGAATCCGAAGAAAAGGTCGCCGAAGCCATCCCCTACCTCCGCTCCGTAGGCATCCTTCCCCCGGCGTAGCCTCTTTCTGGCTACTGGCTACTGGCTACTGGCTACTGGCTACTGGCTACTGGCTACTGGCTACTGGCTACTGGCTACTGGCTACTGGTCCCGCAGCTTATACACCGCCAGCAGATCAAACACCGGCGCCGCATCCGCAAGGTGCGCCTGGATCAACAGCACCTCGCTCGCCCGGAAGCGGAACGTCTCCGGCACCTCAC
>JANLRX010000284.1:0-1543 GCA_031362025.1 Chloroflexota bacterium | reverse complement strand
CCCCGCCCTTGTCCGGCGTCCGGTTCCCCGCCAGGAAACCGCGCGCCAGCGGGCTCCACGGGATCACCCCCACCCCCTCCTCGATGCACAGCGGGACCATCTCGCGCTCCTCTTCCCGGTACACCAGGTTGTAGTGGTTCTGCATCGAGACGAAGCGCGCCCACCCGTGCCGGTCCGACGCCGCCAGCGCCTTCGCGAACTGGTACGCCGCCATGCTCGACGCCCCGATGTACCGCGCCTTCCCCGCCCGCACGACGTCGTTCAGCGCATCGAGCGTCTCCTCGATCGGCGTCTCGTCGTCCCAGCGGTGGATCTGGTACAGGTCCACGTAATCCGTCTGCAGCCGTCGCAGCGACCCATCGATCGAGGCCATGATGTGCTTCCGCGAGAGGCCCTTCTCGTTCGGTCCGCTGCCCATCGGCCCGTGCACCTTCGTCGCGATCACTACATCGTCGCGTTTGGCCATCTCGCCGAGCAGCTTGCCCGTCACCTCTTCGCTCGCCCCGATCGAATTCACATCCGCCGTATCGAAGAAGTTGATCCCGGCATCCAGCGCCGCCTTGTAAAACGGCCGCGCCTCATCCTCCTCCAGCACCCAGTCCCGCCAGGACTTGCTCCCATATGTCATCGTCCCCAGGCAAAGCCGGGACACCCGAAGGCCTGTGTTTCCAAGATGTACGTACTGCATCGTTAGCTCCTTAGAAAATAGCCGAGATAAGCGCAACCGCGATGAGAATGCACCCAAGGACAACACTTGCCCATCCGGCCAACCTCATCGCACTGTAAATCCAATTGACGAACCGCGTAAAATCGGAGCCTTCGGCGATCTCAGGAAAACCTCTCAATGTGCCGATACCGACAAGTATGAAGAGGACGCCTACACCTAGAGCTTCAAGCATCGTTCAAAATGCTATCACCAAGAACCCAAACAGGACGCCCACTATAATATCCCCAACATGACCGAAAAGCCGCAGTCCCCCACCGCCAAGGGCCTCGATCGCCGCGCCCTCGCCTACAGCGCCTCCGTTGGCTACGACCAGCGGCTGTACCGGCAGGACATCGCGGGGTCGATCGCGCACGCCCGGATGCTCGGCAAGCAGTCGATCATCCCCGCCGAGGACGCCGACGCTATCGTGCGCGGCCTCGAGGAGATCCGCAGCGAGATCGAGTCCGGCGACTTCCAGTGGCGCGAAGACCTCGAAGACCTGCACCTGAACATCGAGATGCGTCTCCGCGAGAAGATCGGCGACGCCGGCGCCCGCCTCCACACCGCCCGCTCCCGCAACGACCAGATAGCCACCGACGTGCACCTCTTCGTCATGGAGGCCTGCGACGCCGCCATCGCTGGCATCCGCGACACCCAACGCGCGCTGCTGACGCTCGCCGAGGCCAATCCCGACGCCGTGATACCGGGGTACACGCACCTCCAGCGCGCGCAGCCGGTCCTGTTCGCGCACCACCTGCTCGCGTACTTCGAGATGCTGGACCGTGACGCCACCCGCTTCGCCAACGCCCGCGCCTGCGCCGACGAGATGCCGCTCGG
>JANLRX010000223.1:0-4433 GCA_031362025.1 Chloroflexota bacterium | reverse complement strand
CGAACCGACAGGTCGCGGCCCGTTGACCGGCCTCAGCTTCGCGGTAAAGGACGTGATGGACATTGCAGGCCATCGCACCGGCTTCGGTCAGCCGCTATGGCTCGCCACCCATGCGCCCGCAGTGGCGCATGCCGAGCCCGTCGCCCGGTTGCTCGATGCGGGCGCGCGGATGCTCGGCGTCACAGTGACCGACGAGCTGACCTACAGCCTCTCGGGAGAGAATGTTCACTACGGCACGCCGGTCAATCCGCGCTGCCCGGGACGGGTGGCCGGCGGCTCCTCCAGCGGGTCGGCCGCCGCGGTGGCGGGAGGGCTCGTCGATTTCTCGATCGGCACCGATTGCGCGGGCTCGGTGCGGCTGCCGGCGAGTTATTGCGGCATCTTCGGCATGCGGCCCTCCCACGGGCGCGTTCAGATCTGCGGCATCGATGTCACGGAGATGAACGAGGGTCAGCTAGCCAGCATCCGCCGCCAGAAGGTTGGGTTCGTCTACCAGAGCTTCAACCTGCTCGAGGCCCTGACCGCAACGGAGAACGTGCGCATCGTCCTCCAGAACCACCACCACACGTCCAACAAGGAAGCGACGGCCCGCGCCCGGGAGCTGCTCGAAATGTTCGGCCTCGGCCACCGCCTCAACTCTCTCCCCAAGAAGATGAGTGACGGCGAGAAGCAGCGCGTCGCCATCGCCCGCGCCCTCGCCAAGGACCCCGAACTACTGCTCGCCGACGAGCCCACCGCCAACCTCGACGCCCGCCGCGGCGCAGACGTTATGGCCCTGCTACGCGAAAAGGCCGTGGAACTGGACAAGGCCGTCGTCGTCGTCTCGCACGACAACCGCATCCGTCAGTTCGCCCACCGGGTTGTCTGGCTCGAAGACGGCGCCATCCGCGAAGACGACACCCACTCCATCGGCCACGAATAGCGGCCTAGCTCGAGCTGGGCTCCGGAGTGGCGTCATCGCCGGCCGCCTCAGTCACCGTGAGCGTTCCTTCTTCGTTCTCGTCGCCACCGGGGCACTTCGTCGTGTACTCGCCGGGTTCGAGGTCCAGGGTCATGTCACCAGGAATGCCTTCGATCACATTCTCCACTTCGCCGACCACCCGGTCCCCGTCGTACACGTAGAACTCGGTGATTCCGCCCGCGCCGTCGTTCGTCACTTCGAACGTCACGGTGCCCGCCTCGACAGTGATGTCAGCCGGGCTGCAACCCGCATCCACGAGCGTGACCTCAACGGTCTGGCGGTCGCCACCGGTGTCGTCACCGCCAGCGTCATCGCCGTCGCCACCACAGGCGGCGAACAGAGCGACGGCGCAGACCAGAGCGGCCGGGATCAGGGCATATCGAACGAAGGTGAAAAAGCGCATTGTCATTCCTTGCTTAGTGCTGGATTGTTAAGATGCGGCCGATCCGGCGGCCATCGATGGGGGGGATGCCGGAGGCTTGGCTTTGCGGCGCTGCGGCCAGGCCACGTACAACCCCACCGGCACCAGGTACAACGCCCAGCCGATGAGTTCCGCCTGTGTCGGTTCCGGGTGGATGCCAAACATGCCGGTGACTAGCGCCGAGACGATCGAACCCGGCTCTACCAGCCATTCGAGGTTGATCACCGGTTCTTGCAGCGTGTTTACCCAGCCGGCCTCGTGGCCGCTGTGCGCCGCCGAGGCGACGAGCCCCGCCGCGACCAGCACCAGCACTAGGCCGGTGAAGCGGAAGAACTTGCTGAGGTCCAACTTGACTCCGCCGCCATAGATGCCGAGGCCAATGAACACCGCCACAATCAGGCCAAGGACAGCGCCGCCGCCCGTTGCCTGCGGGTCCGCGCTGTTGTTGAACGCCGCGACCAGGAACACGGCCGTCTCCAGCCCTTCGCGCAGCACCGCGAAGAACGCCATGCCCACAAGCGCAAAGCCGGAGCCTTCCGCTAGCGCCGTACCGGCGCTATCTTCGAGGGACGCACGCAGTGTGCCCGCGTGGCGCCGCATCCAGACGATCATGTACGTGACGAAGCCAACGGCCACCAGCGCGACCACGGTCTCGAGCTGCTCTTGCTGTTTGTGCGGAAGGTTCTCGCCCGCCTGGTGCAGGCCGATGCCCACGCCCAGGCACAGCACTGCGGCGATGATGGCACCGGCAAGCACGTACCAGAGCATCGTGGACTTGCCATTCACACGCAGGAACGCAGCGATGATACCCACGATGAGCGCCGCTTCGACGCCCTCGCGCAGACCGATTACAAATGCTGGCAGCAAGGGGCTCTCCTTTTTTCTTGTTCTAGCAATTGCTTATTTTCGAGAGGCTAAGCCCTAATGTCAACACGTACTAATGGTAGCTTTTAGTCTTTTTGGGATTTTTCCCGATGCCGCGCCTAGAATCACACAGATTCGTTCTACTGCCGATGCCCAAATGGCACTCCTTGAAGCGGTGAGCGAGACCCGCCTTGAGTCTCTACCCTAGCGCTGGCATGACCAGGATCTTCGCGTGCGTTTCCGGGTCACCGAGGTCCTCGAAGGCCTGCGGCACGCCCGCTATCCCAACCTCACCCGTGATCAGTGGCCGCACATCGATCTCACCGGACGCGATGTAGCCCAGTGTGTTGCGGAACTCCATCGGGTCGTAGCCGAGGACGAAGTGCAGCGACAGCTCTTTCGATACCGCGATCATGGGCCGGATCGGGTCCGCCTCCATGCACACGCCCGCCACGATGATGCGTGCGTTCCGGGGCGCCCAAACCATGATCTGGTCAAGCATCCCTTTCACCCCAACCGCTTCGAAGATCACCGGCGTCCGGGTGCCCGAAACGCCGGTCCAGGCGTCAATCGCCGGAGTCTCGCGCGGGTCGACGACGAGCGTCGCTCCCATGTGAGTCGCGAGCTTGCGTCGGGCCGGCGAAAAGTCGGCGGCGACGATCGTCTCTACTCCAATCAGGCGTAGGCCGGCGATCGTGGCCAGACCGATCGGCCCGCACCCGACGACGATCGCGCCCTCGCCCGGCTGCATCTTTGCCTTGTTCGCAGCGTGTATACCAACGGCCATCGGCTCCGTCAGCGCGGCGTGCCGGGGGTCGAGGCCGTCCGGCACCTTCACGCACAGCGCCGGCGATAGCACCATCCGCTCCGCGTACCCCCCAGGGTAGAGCGGCGAGTACCCCACCTGCGCCGGGCCGGTTGCCGTCAACACGAGCGGTATTGAAGTCACGATATCGCCCGGCTCCAGACCGGCGGCTCCCGGCCCCAGCTCGAGGACGCGCGCTGTGAACTCGTGGCCCATCACGACGTCGCCCTCCAAGTCGGCGGGATACCCGGCCGCGCGAGCGACTTCCTGCATCTGGTCGACGAACTTGAGAGCGTGCAAGTCAGAGCCGCAGATGCCGCAAGCAAGCGTCTCAACGAGAACGTTGCCTGGGCCGGGCACGGGGTCGGGTACTTCTGTGACGACCAACTTTCGGTCGCGCATCACCGCAGCGCGCATGGGGTTCCAACCTTCCTTTTGCCAACGTTATCGAATGGTGAGATAGCGCCCCAACCGGGCCTTCCCGCGCTATTCTAGACTCCCGGCGGCTCTCAGTCCGCGTCGAACCAGCGCGGAAACGCCTTCGCGAGCCTCGGCTGGCCCTCTACCTCGATGTCGCCACGTTTGAGCGCCGCGGCCATCGTCGTGCTCTGGAGCCAGATTTCATACAGGGCGGCCACCTTGCCACGTATCCAGAGATCGACCTCGAAGGCCGGGGGATCAAAGCACATCGCGACGCCCTGCCCATCGCTGACCAGCCACGCCCGCGCCTCTTTGTCACCCGTTGCGACCACCTCGATCACAACCCGTTCCGTAGGCAGTTGATGAGCGTGCAAACGGTCTTTCAGCATGCAGATCACGAGCACCGGATCGACGTCATCCGGGTTCGGCTCGCGACGGCCCCAGCGCAGGCCCCATTCGTGCATCGCATCGATCAGGCCCTGGAGGTCGCGCCCAGCCTCGGTAACTGTATACGTCGTCACGTTCTTGGACACCCGCGCACACTCGATGATGCCGGCGCTCTCCAGCTTTCGGAGCCTGTCGGAGAGTAGGCTGCGTGAGATCGACGGTAGGTTGCGGGCGAGCTGGTTGAACCGCAGCGTTCCGTACAGCAGTTCGCGCACGATTAGCGGCGTCCAGTAATCGCCGACGACGCTGGTGGTGGCCGCCACTGGGCAGTAATTCGCATAGAGGTACATCACCGATACTCTAGCAGTCCCGCCGTCGAATAGTCAGTCCAATGTTCGGACTAGTTCCGGTGTTGGAGCCCCTGCACACTGCCGGCAAGACCACATTTTCAAAGGAGGCAGCGATGGAACAAACACTGGCCGCACTGAACGAACACGAAGAGGCCCTCATCTGGATGGGCGAGCTGACGATCCTCAGGGTTACCGGCGACCAGAGCGACGGCCGGTACTCGCTCG
>JANLRX010000125.1:0-6298 GCA_031362025.1 Chloroflexota bacterium | reverse complement strand
CGAGATCCTCCTCGACGAAGTGCACCCGGGCGCGGCCGGCCGGATCGCCGCGCAGACGGCCAAGCAGGTCGTGCTGCAGCGCCTCCGAGAGGCTGAGCGCGAGATGGTGTTCGAGGAGTTCTCCAGCCGTGAAGGCGACATCGTGTCCGGCGTCATCCAGCGCCTGGAGCCGAAGCACATCGTCGTCGACCTCGGCAAGACGGAGGGCATCTTCCCGGCGACGGAGCAGGTGCGGAACGAGCACTACCGCGGCGGCCAGCGGATGAAGTTCTACCTGCTGGAGGTGCACCGCTCGATGCGCGGGCCCCAGCTCATCCTTTCGCGGACGCACAAGAACCTGCTGAAGCGGCTGTTCGAGCTGGAAGTGCCGGAGATCTACCGTGGCGTGGTCGAGATCAAGTCGATCGCGCGCGAGGCCGGGTACCGCAGCAAGGTCGCGGTGGCGGCGAAGCAGGAAGGCGTGGACCCGGTCGGTTCGTGCGTCGGGCTGCGCGGGATCCGCATCCAGAACATCGTTAACGAACTGAACGGCGAGCGCATCGACGTGATCCAGTGGGACGCCGATCCGTCGCACTTCGTCGCGAACTCGCTGAGTCCAGCGCAGGTGCTGCACGTGACGGTGGATGAGGAGAGCAACACGGCCTCCGTCATCGTCCCGGACCGGCAGCTCTCGCTCGCTATCGGCAAGGAGGGGCAGAACGCCCGCCTCGCCGCGAAGCTGACCGGCTGGCGCATCGACATCAAGCCGGAGAGCGCGATGCTGGAGACGCTCGCGGCCCTCCCGCCGTCTGGCGCCGTGGGCACGATGACGCGACCGATCTCGACGCCAGACAGCAGCGGCGAACCATGGACCGGCCCTGCCGAGCCGGGAGCGCCCGCCCCGACGCCCGGCGAGCCCGTACCTGCGGGAGCCCGAAGTGGCGGCCGGAACGAGCCCGGCGGGCTGCGCTTCGCGGAGGACCTACAGCCGGTTGGCGCGGCGCCCAGCAGCACGAACAAGAAGGCCAAGAAGGGCAGCAAGAAGGAACGCCCGGAAGAGGGCGCGAAGGCCGTGAAGAGCCCGAAGAAGGGCCGCCGCTTCGAGGTTGTGGACGAGGACGAGGACTTCGCGGAGCTGCTGGAAGAGTACAGTGAATGGACAGCCGACCCAGAAGACTCCGAGGAGGAGGAGGCGAAGTAGCTTGCCGAATGTTGGCACGCGAACGCGCCGTCTCCCTCAGCGTACCTGCGTCTCCTGCGCAACGACCACGAACAAGCGCGAACTCATCCGCGTGGTCCGCACGCCGGAGGGCCGCGTAGTCGCCGATCCTACGGGCAAAGAGGCCGGGCGCGGCGCCTACATTTGCGGGGCGGCTGAGTGCTGGGACCAAGCGGTCCGCAAGGGGCGCCTGGCGCGCTCGCTGAAAGTGAAGCTATCGAACGAAGACGCGGAAGGTCTGCGCCAGTTTGCATCCGGCCTGACGGGGAAGAGTGAATGACACAGCAACAAGAAGCACCAACGAAAACAGTAAGGCTACCGAGAGCGCTCACAGTCCGTGAGCTGGCCGAAGCGCTGAACCTCACGGTGATCGACATCATCAAGGAAGTGATGAAGCGCGGCGTCATGGCCTCGATCAACCAGAGCCTCGACTACGAGGTCGCGGCTGCTGCTGCGGAGTCGCTCGGGTTTGCCGTTGAGAGCGAAGAGGACACAGCCGCTCCGGAAGCGGAAGTTGCCGTCGTTGAGGGCGAAGTGGAGCCGGACGAAGACCCCGCGCTGCTGCAGACGCGGCCGCCGGTGGTCGTCGTCATGGGCCACGTTGACCACGGCAAGACGAGCCTCCTCGACGCGATCAGGGAGACGAAGGTCGCGGCCGGTGAGTTCGGCGCGATCACCCAGCACATCGGCGCTTACCAGGTCGAAGTGAAGGGCCACAAGATCACGTTCATCGACACCCCCGGCCACGAAGCGTTCACACAGCTCCGAGCCCGCGGCGCCAGCGTCACGGACATTGCCGTGCTTGTCGTCGCCGCTGACGACGGCGTGATGCCGCAAACGCTCGAGGCGATCGACCACGCCAAGGCGGCGGGAGTCCCGATCATCGTCGCGATCAACAAGACAGACCTCCCGGCCGCGAACCCGGAGAAGGTGAAGCAGGACCTGACGCAGCACAACATCGTGATCGAGGAGTACGGCGGCGATGTCATCGCCGTGCCGGTCTCCGCAAAGACCCGCGAAGGGCTGGACAACCTGCTCGAGCAGATCCTCCTCGTCGCCGAGGTCACCGTCGATCCCAAGGCTAATCCAAACCGCCCGGCCGAAGGTGTGATCATCGAGTCCGAGATGGCGGCCAACCGCGGACCCATGGCCACTCTAATCGTGCAGAAGGGGACGCTCCGCGTCGGCGACATCATCACGGCCGGTCCCGCCTGGGGAAAGGTCAAGGCGATGTTCGACGACCGCGGCAAGAAGGTCACCGAGGCGCTGCCGTCGATGCCGGTCGAGGTGATGGGTCTGACGACGGTGCCGCGCGCCGGTGATGTCTTCACGACTGTGGCCGACGAGAAGGAAGGCCGCGAAGCCGCCGAGGAGCGCGAGCGCGAGGTCACCGACTCGACCCGAGCGGTCACGCTGGAAGCGATCTCCGGTGACATCGCCGCGGGCCGCATCAGCGACCTGAACATCATCATCAAGGGCGACACGCACGGTTCCGTCGAGGCGATCCGGCAGTCGCTCGAGCGCCAGGGTGCAGTCGACGTGCGGGTGAACATCATCCACTCTGCCGCCGGCAACGTCAGCGAGTCCGACGTGATGCTCGCGGCGGCTTCCCGAGCGATTGTCATCGCCTTTAACGTGAAGATAGACATTGGCGCCCGTCGCGTCGCTGAGACCGAGCGCGTGGACATCCGCACCTACCAGATCATCTATGAGCTGATCGAGGACGTCGAAAAGGCTGTGAAGGGCCTCATGGCGCCGGTCTTCGCCGAGATCATCGACGGTCACGCCGAGGTCCGAGCCGTCTTCCGGGTCCGCGGCGGACGCATCGCCGGTTGCATGGTGTCCGACGGCTTCGTCCGCCGGAACTCCCTGGCGCGCGTGATGCGTGGCGGCGAGATGATCCACGAGAGTCGCGTCTCCAGCCTGCGCCGCTTCAAGGAAGACGTCCGCGAAGTGACCAACGGCCTCGAATGCGGTATCGGCGTCGAGAAGTTCGAAACGTTCGCCGAGGGCGACATCATCGAGGCGTTCCACACCGAACAGCGCGGCTAGGCGCCACCTCACCGTCCGAAGCACCTAGAAAGGGCGGCCACCATGGGCAGACGACTCCAGCGCCTGAACGGCCTCTTCCAGGAAGAGCTTGCCGAGATGATCCGCGATATCCGCGACCCCCGCATGGCGGATAGCGCCGTCGTCAGCATCACGCGTGTCGACGTCTCCCCTGACCTCGAGAACGCCAGCGTTTACATCAGCGTGCTGGGCACCGACGAGCAGAAGCGCGACACGATCGCCGCGCTGATCCACGCCGCGCCTTACCTGAAGCGCGAACTGCTGCACCGCGTCAGCCTGAAGAAGGTGCCGCTGCTCGACTTCATTCTCGACACCTCGATCGAAGACGGCGCGCGGCTGCTCGCCCTGATGCGCCAGGTGTCCGAGCACAAACCCGCCGAATGACCCGTCCCGGCATCCTGAACTTCAACAAGCCGACGGGCATGACCTCGTTCGATGTCGTGCGCATCGTCCGCCGCGGCACAGGCGAGAAGCGCGTCGGTCACGCCGGGACGCTGGATCCCTTGGCCACGGGTGTGCTGCTCGTGCTCCTGGGCCAGGCCGCCCGCATCACTGAGTACCTGATGGACCTGCCGAAGACGTACCGGGCGACGGTCCGCCTCGGCCAGTCGACGGACACTTACGACGCGGAGGGCCGGGTCACTAACGATCGCCCCGTCGCGGTCACCGAGGACGAGTTCCGCAGCGTGGCGAACGAGTTTCTTGGCGAGACGCAGCAACGCCCGCCCGCGTACAGCGCCCTGAAGGTCGGGGGGCAGCCGGCGTACAAGGCGGCGCGCCGAGGCGAAGAGGTGGACCTCGCTCCGCGCGCGGTGACCGTGCACCGGATTGACGTGACGTCGTTCTCCGCGCCGTTCGCCGAGATCGAGGTGGAGTGTTCGCGCGGGACCTACATCCGGACGATCGCCCACGACATCGGCGAACGGCTGGGCTGCGGGGCGCACCTGGCCGGGCTCGTTCGCACTCGCATCGGGCCGTTCTCGATCGACGACGCGACCACGGACGGCGAGCTGACCGAAGCGTTTGCGGCAGGCGATTGGCCCGATTTGCTCCAGCCCATCGATCTCGGCCTCATGGCGCTCCCGGCGCTCACGGCCCGCATGTCCCTCGAACAGGACTTGCGGCACGGCCAGCCGATCGTCCTCGACGAAGAGTCCGCGCGCCCGCTGCCGAGCCCGGCCAACGGCGCCGAAGCACGCGCCTACGCCGAAGACGGATCGTTGATCGGGATCATCCGCTACGACGGCGAAGGGGCGATGTGGCGGCCGCGCAAGATCCTTTCGCCGGAACGCTGATCTTGCCCGGTTAACGATTTTTTCGTTATACTGCCGCTGTGATCCCCGAAACCGAAGTTTCCCCTTCCGAGCGCGTTATTCGACGCTTTGGGGGGCAGACCGCTCTCGCCAACCTGCTGGGCAGGCGGCAGAGCACCATCGAACACTGGGCTAGCACGGGCCGCATCCCTGCGCAGTGGCACGCGCCTCTCATGTCACTCGCCCGTACGAAAGGAATCGTCTTGGAAGCCAAAGACTTTGTCGCCAAGCAGACCCACGAAGTCGCCCCCGCTACCGGCAAGCTCGGCGTTCTGATCGTCGGCCTTGGTGCCGTCTCCACCACCTTCATCGCCGGCGTCGAGCACGCGCGACGCGGCACCGCCCGCCCGATTGGGTCGGTGACCCAGATGGGCACGATCCGGCTCGGCAAGCGCACGGAGAGCCGCACGCCGCTCGTCAAGGAGTTCGTGCCGCTGTCGGAACTGGACCAGCTGGTGTTCGGCGCCTGGGACCCGTTCGCGGACAACGCTTACGAGGCGGCGATCCGCGCCGGCGTCCTCGACAAGCACGAACACATCGAGCCGATCGCGGACTACCTGAAGTCGATCAAGCCGATGCCCGCCGTGTTCGATGACTACTACGTGAAGCGCCTGCACGGCACCAACGTGAAGAAGACCGGCACCAAGATGGAGGCCGCCGAGGCGATCCGCCAGGACATCCGCGACTTCAAGGAAAAGCACGGCTGCGAGCGGCTCGTCATGATCTGGGCCGCCTCCACCGAGATCTACCTCGAGCCCGGCGAAGCGCACGCCAACCTGGAGAGCTTCGAGGCCGCGATGCAGGCGAACGACATCACGATCGCGCCCTCAATGATCTACAGCTACGCCGCGCTGATGGAGGGCGTTCCGTTTGCGAACGGCGCCCCGAACCTGAGCGTGGACATCCCGGCGCTCGTGAAGCTGGCGATCGACAAGGGAGTACCGATCTGCGGGAAGGACTTCAAGACCGGCCAGACGCTGATGAAGACGGTGCTCGCCCCGATGCTGAAGGCCCGGATGCTTGGCGTCGCCGGCTGGTACTCCACGAACATCCTCGGCAACCGCGACGGTGAGGTGCTGGACGACCCGGAGAGCTTCAAGACGAAGGAAGAGTCAAAGCTCGGCGTTCTGGAGTACGTGCTGCAGCCGGCGCTCTACCCGGAGCTGTACGGGAACATCTTCCACAAGGTGCGCATCAACTACTACCCGCCCCGCGGAGACAACAAAGAGGGCTGGGACAACATCGACATCTTCGGCTGGCTCAACTACCCGATGCAGATCAAGATCGACTTCCTCTGCCGGGACTCGATCCTCGCCGCGCCGCTGGTGCTGGACCTGGTGCTGTTCATGGACCTCGCGAAGCGGGCCGGGATGAAGGGCATCCAGGAGTGGCTGTCGTTCTACTTCAAGAGCCCCCAGCACGCCCCCAACGTCTACCCGGAGCACGACCTCTTCATCCAGCAGACGAAGCTCAAGAACACGCTCCGCTGGATGATGGGCGAAGAGCAAATCACGCACCTGGGCGCGGAGTATTACGAGCAGGAGTACGCGGAAGCTTAGAGTTTCTGGCTAACGATTCCTACAATGCGCCCGCGGATCGGATCATGATATTCGAGGTAGCGGTCGAGACAGCGGCTCGGAGCAGAGAACCCAATTCCGCGTCCTCCTCATACTTTGGGTGATGCATGCTACGGACGCGATGCGTTTCAAGAAATTTC
>JANLRX010000086.1:0-5991 GCA_031362025.1 Chloroflexota bacterium | reverse complement strand
CCAAGTCGCTGGCCATCGGCAACCCGGCGGACGGATACTACGCACTGAAGACGATGAAGGACACGAACGGCGCCGCTGCCGCTGTCACGGACGATGAGGTGATCGACGGGATCAAGCTCCTCGCCGAGACGGAGGGCATCTTCGCGGAGACCGCGGGTGGGGTGGTCGTCTCGGGTTTGAAGCGACTTGTCGAGCAAGGGCAGGTCCACCCGGATGAGGTGGTCGTGGCGTTCATCACCGGCGCCGGACTGAAGACGCAGGAGGCCGTGGCCCCCGCGCTCCAGCCCGCGTTGCAGATCAGTGCGACAATCGAGTCGTTCGAAACGGCGCTGGAGGAGCGAGACGGCTCCCTCCCGCTGGCGAAGGCGGTATAACGATGGCAAACCTGCGAGTAAAGTTCACGTTCATCGAACAGCTGATCAAAGAGCCGATCATCTGGAAGCTCTCCAAGGAATTCGACATCATCACGAACATCCGTCGCGCCGACGTCACCGACGCCCGCGGCTGGGTCGTGCTCGAACTGGCAGGCGACCGCGATGAGATCGACCGTGGCCTGGATTGGGTGCGCGAGAACGGTGTGCGCGTGGACCCGGTGTACGAAGACGTAGTGGAAGGATAGCAAGCGATGGCGATGCAAAGAGAGCCGGATGAGTACGTGGCTGGTGACGATCACATGACGCTGTCGGTCATCGTGCGGATACCGACGCCGCTGCGGAAGCTGACGGACAACCAGGACGTGGTTCCCGGCGAGGGTCAGAACCTGAAAGAGTGTATCGACTCGCTGGAGTCGCGCTTCCCGGGGATGAAGGACCGCCTGGTGGACGAGACGGGCGACCTGCGCCGCTTCGTGAACGTCTACGTCAACGGTGAAGACGTGCGTTTCCAGGACGGCCTGCAGACCCGCCTCAGTGGCGGCGACGAGGTTAGCATCGTCCCTGCCGTCGCCGGCGGGTAGCGTTGGAACCGCGACTCAAGTACTACCAGGCCTCGCCCGAAGGCTATCGGGCGCTGAATGCGTGGCAGCTGACGATCACGAACAGCGGGCTTGAACGCTCGCTGCAGGAGTTGGTGAAGATCCGGGCGTCGCAGATCAACGGGTGCGCCTTCTGCATCGATATGCACTGGAAGGACGCCGTCGCTGCGGGTGAGCAGGAGGACCGGCTGTACCTCCTCGACGCGTGGCGGGAGACCGACATGTACACGGACCGCGAACGCGCGGCGCTGGCCTGGACGGAGGCGCTGACACTGATCTCGGAGACGCACGCGCCCGATGACGTGTTCGAGGAGGTGCGCGCCCAGTTCGACGACAAGGAACTGGCCGACCTGAGCTACGCGATCGCCGCGATCAACGCCTGGAACCGGCTTGCGATCGGGTTTCGGATGGTCGCCGGGCGCTACCAGCCGCGCCCTACCACGACATAACGCGAATTTCTGCCCGCAGGCTCTTTATTGGCCACATGGCTCTGTGCCCACGTTGCTCCCAATGTTCAGATAGCTGTGGAGGCATACGAAGCAACTCATGCGTGAACGAAGTAGAGATATCCTGATCGTGGAAGACAACCCGGACGAGGCCCTGCTGGCCAAGCGGGCGCTCGCGCGGATTGAACTGCCTCTCACTGTGAAAATCGCCACGGACGGTGAGGACGCGATCGCCCAGCTTGAGACCGCCACCCAACTGCCCGACCTCGTCCTCCTCGACCTGAAACTGCCGAGACTGTCCGGATTCGAGGTTCTGGAGTGGATCCGAAACGCCGGCGGGCTCCGCGTGCCGGTCGTGACCTTTAGCAACTCATCCGAAGCACGGGATGTACAGATGGCCTACGATCTGGGGGCGAACTCCTTCCTGCGCAAGCCGGTGTCTTTCGATGACCTGGTGGAACTCTTCCGGAACCTGACTAACTACTGGCTCGTCTGGAATGAGTCGCCACCGGCCAAGGTCACATCTTGACGGCGGCGCATCTCAGCGCATAATTGGGGCAGCCGGAAGCATCTCACAACCCGACACCGTGCCCGGCGGACTTGCCTGCTGTAAGCAGGGCGGGGGACGCAGCCCATGGACGATCCGGCACTGGCGCTCATACTTGAAGAGTGCCTCGCGCTTCTTAACGCGGGGGAAGACATCGACGCCGTCGTCGGCCGCTTCCCCGACTTCTCTGACGCTCTCCTTCCGCTGCTCCGCGTCGCCGCCAATCTCAGCGAGGCCGCCGAAGACGCGGTGGAAGTGCCGGTGGAAGCGCTGAAGGATATCGGAGAATTCCTCCAGTCGCAGATCCAGGACCTCAGGGAATAGTGCCCGCCTTCAACCGACCGGCCATCGAGGAGTTGTTCGACTACACCGGTTTCTCGTGGGACGGCGTCCTCGACGCCACCAGAGAGTGCGGCGTGGAGTACTTCACGAAACCCGCACCCGGCTCCGGCTGGCCATCACTTCGCGATGCGCTCGGACATGTCCTGTTCGGCTATGACCGCTGGCTGGCAATCATGAAGGGTGAGCCGATGCGCGGGTTCGATCCGGCCGGGGTGCAGACGCTCGAAGAGCTGAACGAGGCGTACACGAGCTTCCGCGACGAGTTCCGTGCGCTCCTTGAGGTTCCTGACGACGACCTGTTCCGGGTGGAGGACACCATGGTGGACGGTGAGCCGATCAAGTACAGCCGCGGCGAACTGATGGCCCACTTGCTGCTGCACGAGCGCGGCCATTTCGGCGACATCACGACGCTCTTCTACCAGCTTGGCGTGGAGCCGGACATGGGGCTCGAGTACCGGTTCATGCTCGGCCGCCACCCGGACTGAGCCTTCGCCGTCCGTATAATGGGCGAATGCACCGCGACGCCATCGAAGAGCTGTACTCCTATACGGACCACGCCTGGGACCTGATCCTCGCCGAGCTGGGGCCGAAGGGGAACGACATCCTGGTCGACTCCGCGCCCGGGTCAGGCTGGCCGACGATGCGCGACTGCCTGGGCCACGTGCTGATGGCGTACGACGACTGGGCGGCCGACCTCACCAAGCAGCCGATGATCCTGGCGGACCTGGCCGAGCTTGCTTCGTGGGCGGATGTGGAGCGCTATCGGGAACAGGTGCGCGAGCGCTTCCGGGAGATGCTGGAGTGCGACGACGATGACCTCTATCGCCAGTGCGATATCGACGTGGACGGGGAGACCGTTTCGTACAGCCACGGGGAGATCCTGGCGAACCTGCTGCTGCACGAACGCGGCCACCACGGCGACATCAGCACGCTGTTCTACCAGCTGGGGATCGACATGCCGAACATCGATTACCGCTTCTTCGTTCTTGACACGCGCGGTAGTATGAATTGACCCGAATACCCCGGCAGGGTACAATGCTGACTTACCAGAGCGACAAACTCGACATACTCGCTCAGGACAGGGGACAGACATGACAATCCAGGAAAAGCCCTTCACCTTCAAAGCCCACCCCAAGGTTCCGACCGACCTCAAGGCAGGCCACGTCTTCGTCACGCTTGACGAGGAGATTGAGAACTACGGGTTCGAAGCGCGGCGCTACCGCGAGAACCCCGAGGAGCTGGAAGGCGAATTCACCCCGTTCCGCTTGCGCATGGGCACGTACGGCCAGCGCCAGATGGACCAGCAGATGATGCGCATCAAGCTGCCGTACGGCGGGATCAACGCCGAGCAGATGGATGTCATGGGCACGATCGCCGAGCAGTGGTCCGGGCTTCGCCGCGGCCACATCACCACCCGCGAGAACATCCAGTTCCACTTCGTTGACTTGGAGCGCGCGACAGACGTGATGAACCTGCTCGCAACGGTTGGCCTGACGACGCGCGAGGCCTGCGGGCACACGGTCCGCAACGTCACCGGTTGCCCCTACGCCGGCGTCTCCGACCACGAGCTGTTCGACGTGACGCCATACCTGGCGGCCTACGCAAGAAACATGATCCGCAACCCGATTTGCCAGAACATGCCCCGCAAGTGGAAGACGTCCTTCTCCTGCGGCCCGATCGACTGCGCCGGGAGCCCCTTCCACGACATGGGCTTCGTCGCCGACGTCCGCAAGGACGCCGACGGCCGCGAGGTTCGCGGGTTCAAGGTTGTAGTCGGTGGCGGCACCTCGACGATGCCGCGCGTCGCCGACACGGTCTGGGAGTTCGCCACGGCGGACGACGGCCAGTTCATCCGCGTCGCCGAGGCCTGCCTGAAGGTCTTCGACAAGGAAGGCGGCCTTCCCAACTTCCTCCGCAAGAACATGAACAAGGCCCGCGTGAAGTTCCTCGTCGCCAAGCTGGGCATCGAGGAGTTCCGCCGCCAGGTAGACGAAGAGCTGACGCAGCCGTGGGCCTGGGAGAAGCTGGACATGCCGGCTCTCATGCAGCTCGCCCCCGAAGGCCCGACCCCCGGCGAAGCGCCGAACGGCGTCCAGCCCGGCCCGGACTTCGACCGCTGGGTGCGCACGAACGTTGTCAAGCAGCGGCAACCTGGCTACGTCGCCGTAACCCTCACGATCCCGATGGGCAACCTGACACCCGAGCAGTTCCGCAGCGTCGGCGCTCTGATGCGGCGGTTCTCCGGCGGCAACGCCCGCACGCAGCAGAACCAGAACCTGGTGCTGCGCTGGGTGCACGAGGCGAGCTTGCCCGCGCTCCACGCCGGTCTCAAGGAGGTCGGCTTCGGGGACCCGGACGCCGGACTGCTGGCTGACACGGTGGCTTGCCCCGGCACGGACTCCTGCAAGATGGGGATCACGTCTTCCCAGGGTGTCGGCTACGCGATCCGCGAAGAGGCGCAGACCTGGGGTTACGACGACGACCCGCTGGTGCAGGACATCCACGTGAAGTCCAGCGGCTGCCCGAATGGTTGTGGCCAGCACCACCTCGCGGCGATCGGGCTGCAGGGCTCGTCGTTCAGTGCGAACGGCGCGACGATCCCCTGCTTCGACATCTTCCTCGGCGGCGGCGGTTATGTCGGCGGCGGGAAGTACGGGACACGCGTGGCGCGTGTACCTTCGAAGCGAGCACCGGCCGCGATCAAGAAGATGATCGACCACTACGTCGCCAACCGGAACAACGGCGAGGCGTTCGTCGCCTTCGTCGACCGGCACGGCGCCAAGAGCTTCGACTCGCTCTTCGACGAGTTCAAGGAAGTCGGCCCGATCCACCAGGAGATCGAGACGTACATGGACTGGGGCAAGGAAGAGCTGTTCACGGTCGTCCGCGGCGAAGGCGAGTGCTCAGTCTAGGCTGAGCGGCTACACTTATTGCGTAATCAAAATCACGGAGGGACAGGCAAGTGAAAGAAGCAGTCAGGTACACGGAGGCCGATGTCGAGGGGCTGAACCAACAGCTTAGCGGCAAATCCGCCGACGAGATCGTCCGCTGGGCGGGTGAAGTCTTCGGGCCGGAGATCAAGTTCGCGAACAGCTTCGGGGCAGAAGATGTCGCGCTCATGCACATCATCGCCAAGGCGGGCCCGAACATCCGCGTGTTCACGCTGGACACCGGCCGCCTGAACGACGAGACGTACCAGGTGATGGACGCCACGCGGTTCAAATACGAGGCGATCCCGATCGAAGTCATGTTCCCCGACCGCGACAAGGTCGAGGCGCTGACCCGCGAGAAGGGCTTCTTCTCCTTCCGCGAGAGCGTTGAGCTGCTCAAGGAGTGCTGCGCAATCCGCAAGGTGCAGCCGCTGAAGCGAGCACTGTCCGACGCGCGGGCCTGGATGACCGGCCTCCGCCGCGACCAGTCCGTGACCCGCACCGACACCCCGACGATCGAGTGGGACGAGGGCAACGGGATGGTCAAGGTGAACCCGCTGATCGACTGGTCCAACGACGACGTCTGGGCCTACATCAAGGAAAATAAGATCACTTACAACAAGCTGCACGACCAGTTCTATCCCAGCATCGGCTGCGCGCCGTGCACGCGGGCGATCAAGCCGGGCGAGGACATCCGCGCGGGCCGCTGGTGGTGGGAGAACCCCGAGTTCAAGGAGTGCGGTCTCCACGAGT
>JANLRX010000079.1:0-3067 GCA_031362025.1 Chloroflexota bacterium | reverse complement strand
CGTCCGAGACGACCTCGGCATCTTCTGGTGGGCCCTCGTCGCCCTCTGGCTCCTCTACTGGATCGTCCGCCTCGTCTTCAACTGGTACCGCTACCACAACGACATCTGGGTCATCACCAACCAGCGCATCATCGACAGCATCAAGCGCCACCCCTTCAACCTCAAAGTCAGCACCGCCGACCTCGTCAACGTCCAGGACATCAGCGTCGACAAAAGCGGCCTCACCCCCACCCTCCTCAACTACGGCAGCGTCATCTGCGAAACCGCCGGCTCCGGCGCCAGCGACTTCGTCATCGCCGGCGTCCCCCACCCCGAATCCATGCAACTCCTCATCGACCGCGAACGCGACCGCGAACGGGGGAGAGTGGCTGGAGGACAGGGTACGGGGGTTTAGGGGAGCGGGACCAACCATTTGATCGACCGCGGGTAGGCCGGCCGGCTAGAATCGCCGCGTGGATTGGGCTGCGTTCCTACTCGAAGGTCATGAGGCACCGCTTGCTTTGAAGGAGATTAGCTCCGAAAAGCCACCCAATCGACACGCCCAAGCTTTCCTGACCGGTCATCCGGATTTGGCTATTTCCGCGCAGGCATTGGCGCAAGGGCCACCAGGCAGATTCGTTCCCAACATGGCTGACACCGGGAATAGGCAGTCGGTCTACCTATCCTTTTTCTTCTTCGACTCCTTGCTACAACGATTGCCAGACATCACGATCGGGCAGACCACTTCAGGTCAGAACTTCGGCAATCTCCTAGAGATGGGGATTGCCCGCGGATTGAGGACACTGGTTTGCGAGCATCACCTCGACTTCACTGTTTCAGCGAAGGGAGATCAGGGGGACGATCGCGCACCGTCGTTCCGGATAACCGACTACTGGCCTTATGCAACGCCCCCGACGCGACCGAGCGACCCAGGAGAAGCGCAGGTGTATCGCGCTTTGGGGCGGGGGCATTTAATCCAACCGGATGTCGTCATTTGGCGCAACCGCAAGATGGAGTTCATGCGTGTCGAGAATGGCGAAACTGTACCAATCACAGTCTCGACGCCCCAGTTGTTTGCCTGTATATCAGGTAAGGCAACGATCAGGTCCGATAGATCGCAGAGTTCGCGCTACGAAGGCAACGCCCTGATGAGATGGAGGAGGGCTCGGCCCCCTCATATCATGGTCGTGACGGCGGAGCCGTCCCCTTCTCGGCTTGGGAGTCTCGCATGGGGATTGGGTGATCTAGACTGCGTCTATCACGTAAATCTCGCGGCCCTTTACCATGCCTTTCGGCAAGTCGAGGAGGAAATCGGCCGAAGGACTGTGGCGAGAGACGTAGGATCGTCTGAAGAACTCAAAGACCTGATAGAACACGCGCGTGTCAAGGACATCTCACAACTCTTCGACGACCTATTTTCCGAATTCCTGAAGCAGTCTCCGTGACAGCACTATACGTTGGCTGCAGCGAGATTCGCATTCCCCACCGCGCCAGTACTGGCACCGGTCGCGAGTAGCGCCGCTGCGATTGCTCGCCCTATGGCCTCAGCCACGGGCGGCGGGAACGCATTTCCAACCTGACGGTAGGCAGCGGTCTTTCCCCCGCTGAAGGCCCAGTCATCAGGGAAGCCTTGAATCCTTGCCACCATGCGAGTCGTTAGTTTTGGTCGCGCGTCGGCCGGAAATTCTGGACCTGGGGCCAATTCAGCGACGCTCGTTCCGTCGACCCCGAGGGTTTTCCATGCCTCACGGGCACGCGTTGGTCCCAGGTCTGGACCTCCATGCTTCTTCGACCCGCCAACGATAGTTGGCGCCAGTCGACTTGCGCGCTTAAGCCACTGCGCGACGCCGGGCCAGCCTCGTTCTCCAATCAAATCGCCGATTGAGTCTGCTACCGTCGAAACGCTTTCGATTGCTTCCGGCCATCGGAAGACTTCGCCCGCGTCTCGGGGTAGGGCGACCATGATGAATCTCGGGCGAAGCTGCGGAACCCCATACCAAGAGGCGTTAAGTACTCTCCAGTCAACCCAGTAACCCATTCCCTTCAACTCGGTCTTTAGCGCTGCCCGGTACGACTCGAACCGCTTGCTCGCAAACCCTCGAACATTCTCGAGGAGAATAGCCCGTGGGCGAATCTCTCTGGCTAGCCGCAGTGCCTCGGGAAACAAGTCGCGTTCGTCGTCCTCGCCCAGCTGCTTTCCGGCAATTGAAAACGGTGGGCAAGGGACGCCTGCTGCTAACAGATCAACCCCCTGAAGCTGGTCGCCCTTTACGTCACGAACATCACTCTCCATGACAAACCAGTCGGGCCTGTTCATTTTTAACGTGTTGCAGGCGTCGTTGTCGTTGTCGATCGCTGCAACGTGCCGGAAGCCTGCTTGCTCGAGGCCAAGCGATTGCCCGCCTGCGCCAGCGCACAGTTCGACGACGGTCAATTCTTCAGTCATTCTCAGATCTCATTCGTTCGAGTTTCGAAACCAGTCGCTGCATACCATGCTGAAGGCGACACTCTCGAATGATAAACACGTGCCAGCCTTGTCGACGCAAACGATTGGCACTCCGTGTGTCACGACGACGATTCCCTTCGATTTTCGGGCTCCAGTATTGAACATTGGTCTTAGGGGGCGCCGCGATCTGGCATTGGTGGCCATGCCAAAAGCAGCCGTGAATGAACACGGCCACTCGTTTGCTTGAAAAGACCAGATCGGGTTTCCCCGGAAGCTCCTTGCGGTGAAGCCGATACCGAAATCCTTGTGAGTGCAGCGCGCGCCGAACACGGAGTTCCGGTGCGGTGTTGCGGCTCCTGATCGCCGCCATGTTCCGGCTGCGTCCTGGCGTTGGCGGCTTCAGCATCCATTTCATTCTGTCCCGCTAAGCCGCCAACAGACAACGGTTTCAGGAGGTCACTTTGTGGACTGCCATTTCCCCCTTCCACCTCCAGCCCCGCATCCGCTACCCTCCCCCCGTGCCCCACTCCACCCACCCATCCCCCACCTCGCGCCACTGATTGAACGCATCCTCCAAGGCTTTGATGGACGCACAATCACCCGAAAACGCCCCAACCACCCCCATCCCACACCTGCGACCAC
>JANLRX010000060.1:0-1554 GCA_031362025.1 Chloroflexota bacterium | reverse complement strand
GGCGTGCGTTTGGATGTTGTGCAGGCGCTGCACACGGCGTTGTTCTCGAGCGCGATGGGGCCGTACATCTCGGTGTCGCACTCGTTCCTGGCGATGACGCGGCGTTCCCAGTACCTGAGCCCGGAGGAGGGCGAGCAGCGGGCGCACCTGCACCCCGCGGACTCGAAATACTTCTTCGTGTACCCGTTCGTGAAGACGCGCGAGTGGTACCAGCTGTCGCAGGAAGAGCGCCAGGAGATGATGAACGGCCACATCCAAGTCGGGCGCAAATATCCGTCGGTGAAGCTGAACACGACGTACTCGTTCGGGCTCGACGACCAGGAGTTCGTGGTGTCGTTTGAGACCGATGAGCCGGCGGACTTTCTCGACCTGGTGATGGAGCTGCGGGAGGCCAAGACCAGCCTCTACACGCTGCGCGACACGCCGATCTTCACCTGCATCTCGATGTCTCTGCGCGATACGCTCGACACGCTCGGCGCACCGGGTGATGCAGTGCGGCAGGGTGGTGCTGACGCCGACGGGTGGACTCAGGTCGCGACGATCGCAGAACTGCCGGAAGGCACTTCGAAGCTGGTGTACGTGGGCGGTGAGCAGGTGGCGCTGTTCAACGCCGGCGGACGGTTCTACGCGGTCGGTAACCGGTGTCCGCACGCGAATGGCCCGCTGGTGGACGGCGTGCTCGACGGGGCGACGGTGTCGTGCCCGCTGCACGAGTCGCGGTTCGATCTCGCGACGGGCGAGCCGCTGCGGGGACCAACAAGCCGCCCCGCGAAGACATTTGCGGTGCGCGTCGACGGCGACAGGATCCTCGTCTCGCAGAAGTCGCCCGCGCCCGCTGCCTGACGCCCGTCCGATGCGCTTGCTATCCTGAACGCATGTCTCGAACCGCGCTCGTAACGTTAGCGCTTGTAGTCTGCCTGCTCTTCGCGGCGTGCACGTCGGGCGAGGGGGCTTCGCCATCACGAACCGGGCCACCCTTCGCGATACGCGCGTTGACGGCCGGATCGCCAGGAGCGACTGCTCTGCCGACACCGACTGTCGCCGCGACGGCGACGTTGGCTGCGGAACCAACGCCACCCCCTACGGCGATTGTGACGCCCACTGCCGAGCCGACCGTCTCGCCGACGCCGGTACCGATCTTCCACGCGGCGCCGTACGTGGTCGCGATCGAGGCGGGCCACGGCGGGCCTTCGTATCCGGGCACGAGTTCGCGGGACAAGGATGGGAACCTGTGGGTGGAGAAGGACGTGGTGCTGGACATCGTGGAGCGGTTGTATGCGTTACTGGACGCTGACGAGCGCTACATGCCGGTGATGATTCGTTCTGGGGATACGACGCTCACGGCGTTTGACTGGGCGAACTACCGGCCGAGCCTGATCGCCGAGGCGCAGGCGCGGGTGGACCTGGCGAACTCGGTGCAGGCCGATGTGTACCTGGCGATCCACCTGAACGGCTGGTACGACTCCGGCTACTCGGGAACGGAGACGTACTACAACCCGGACCGCTCGTTCGGGTACCAGAGCTTAGGGCTGGCGTGGTACGTGCAGGACGCGC
>JANLRX010000024.1:0-1771 GCA_031362025.1 Chloroflexota bacterium | reverse complement strand
GGCGACAACCGCGGCCCGCACCGCCTTCTGGATCGCCCCGAACACAGCCGACTCGTCCCGGAAGCGGACCTCGGCCTTTGTCGGGTGGACGTTCACGTCAACCTCTTCGTGCGGGATCGTTATGTTGAGTACGGCGACCGGATGCCGCCCTACCATCAGCATCCCCTGGTACGCGCCCTCCACCGCGAACGCCAGCCGCCGGTTGGATACCCAGCGCCGGTTCACGAACAGACTCACGTACGCGCGGCTCGACCGCGAGACGTGCGGAGGCCCCGCGAAGCCACTCACCCGGATCATCGACTCGCCTGGCTCGACAGCCAGCATCGCCGCCGCCACTTCCAGCCCGTAGACCGCCGCGATCGCGTCCCGCAGGTCGCCCGAACCCGGCGTATGGAACGTCTGCCGTCCGTCCACGGCCAACCGGAAGCGCACCTCCGGATAGGCCAGCGCGTAGTGCGTCACCGCCGAGGCGATCGCGTTCCCCTCCGCCGAGGCAGTGCGCAGGAACTTACGCCGCGCCGGCAGCCGGTCGAAGAGGTTCTGCACTGTGATCGCCGTGCCGACTGGCGCGCCGCGGCTCCCCGTCTCTGGCGGCCCGTCCGGCGTCAGCCGCAAGAAGGCGCCTGCTTCAGTATCCGGGCACCGGGAGACCACCTCCACCTCCGCCACGGCGGCGATCGAGGGCAGCGCCTCGCCCCGGAAGCCCAGCGTCAGCACCCGCGCCAGGTCGGCGTCGTCCTGCATCTTGCTCGTGGCGTGGCGCTCGAACGCCGTCGCGAGCTCATGCGCGGCGATTCCGCAGCCGTCGTCGGCGACGCGGATGCTCTCCACGCCGCCTGCCGTGACCTCGACGCTGATCCGGGCCGCCCCGGCGTCGAGCGCGTTCTCCACCAGCTCTTTGACCACAGACGCTGGGCGCTCGACCACCTCCCCCGCAGCGATGCGGGCAGCGACGTCGGGCGGCAAGACGAGGATCGGCACAGAGTTACTCCGTACGGAGTGTAGGCACCGCCGTGCGCGAGCCAGAAGGTACAAATGGCACCAGTTTGTGGACGAAAGGCATGTAACAGGGCGGCTTACGGGGCATCTGAAGAGGAAAGAGGTGTTAGAACGGTGAATAGTTTTCCAACGGCCCGGCCGCTGACGTGGCTGCTTAAGTTCAGCGGCGCCTGGTTCGTCGTGCAGCCCGCAAACGCCAGCCGCGTGATCTTTCGTGCCGCCGTCTGGGTCTTCGCCGCCTTCGCCATCAGCAGTCTCATCCAGAACACGGGCGGCCTGCCGAGCTTCTACAGCCATCTCTACTACCCGGTCGTCCTGCTCGCCGCGCTCACCCTGCCGCTCTACGCGGCGCTGGGCGTCGCCATCTTTGCGGGTCTCGGCCTGAACACTCACGGCGTGCTCTTATTCGACACCGTCGGCGAATCGGATGAAGTTCTCTTGCGGCCAGTGGTAATGGTTTTCGTGGCGCTCCTCGCGAACCGCCTTGTCGACCGCATCGCCGACTCACACGCCCAGCTCTTCCAGTTCCTCGAACGCATGCCGGTGGCGATCTCCGTCCTCGATCGTCACGGTCACCACTACTACGTGAACGACCTCTCCGAGCAGATCACGAGCCGTCCGCTCGATCCCACCGTTCCCGCTGACGAACTCGACACCGTGTTTGGCGTCTTTGTGGAGGGCACCGACGACCCGTACCCACCGGAGCGAATGCCTATCGTGCGCGCGCTCGCCGGGGAAACCTCTGTTGTTGATGACATGGTGCTGCACCGCG
>JANLRX010000010.1:0-3538 GCA_031362025.1 Chloroflexota bacterium | reverse complement strand
GCCCGGCGAACCCGGTGTTGCACGCCTTAGCTATTACGAAGGTTGCAGTAGCATTCTAGCTTAGTAATGGAAGCGCGGCCACGCCACAAACTCTCCCTCTTACGTGGTGATAGGCATTTGCAAGCCTCCTGTATGCGAGATGGGCCGCTGGACCCGTGACGTTCTCCGTCAAACTGCGCCAGGCTCCCGATTGCGATTGCCTAGAGCGTGACATCGGACAGAGCACGCGCCGTCAGGAAGACGCCAACCGCCAGTAAGCCGACGCTCGCGATGGCCGGAGCGACCCGCATGACGACGCCATCGGAGGAGGCTAGTGAGGCGACGATCCCGCCGTTGCCGCCACGACCGGCGCGCTTGCCGATCCAGTCCAGCGCGGAGCGGGCCCACATGAGGCCGATCGAGATGCCGGCGAGAACCATCGCGAGGCCGGCGCTGAAGGCAACGATCAGGGCGAAGCCGAGACCGATTCGGTCCAGTGACACCGCAGCGAGAAGCACCACGATCGCGGATGGGCTCGGCGTCAGGCCATCGGCGAGGCCGAGCGCGACCAGCGTTCGCCACGGCGGGATCGAAGGCTCGTCGCTGGCCGCGTGGTCGTGATCGTGGTGATGGTGGTGCGGGAAGACCTTGTGGGCGAGGCGGCGGGCCCAGGCGCTGCCGCCCTGCGAGGCGAGCAACCGCATTCCAAGGAGCAGGATCATCACGCCGGATGCCAGGCTCAGCCAAGGGTAGAGGCGCTCCGGCAGGATCCACTGCGAACCAAAGATGATGAGCGCGCCGAGTGCCAACACTCCGACGGTATGCGTGACCGCGACGATGAGGCCGAGCCCCATCGCGTGACGAGCCGTCCCCTTCACACCGACGAAGTATGCCGCGACCATCGTCTTGCCGTGCCCGGGCTCCAGAGCGTGCAGGGCGCCGAAGCCAAACGCCGCCAGCAGCGCAAGCACGATCACGGGCAACGTGAGGTTCTCGTTGTCGATCAGCGAAGCGAACCCGGAGCCGGAGCGCGTGGGTGCCGTGACCGGTTGAACGAAGTCGCTTACGGTGGGTGCCATCGAGCCAGACGATGCGTCGAAGTTGAAGGCGACAGAGGATACGTCCGGCGCGCTTGAGAGAAGATCTGACGGGTACATCGTGAGCGCCTGACTCCGGTCAATCGTCGGAATGTCGCCCGTCGTGGTCACGCCAGTAGCGGGCTGGACGACGATCTCCTTCCAGCCGAGGCGGTCGCTGTAGTTGGCGTCGATGTAGGCAAGCGCCGCGTTACCGTCGGGCGAGGCGGCTTCGAGCACCAGCGCGATGCGTGTCGTGGCGAGCCCGCCCTGCCCTTCCGGGAAGGCGATGTCGCTGCTAACGACCGATAGGTCCGCCGGCTCGCCATCGAAGGAGAGTGTAAGGTTGGACTTCAGTTCGTCTGTCTTCGCCGTGAGGTGATCCTCCGCTTCAGATCCGGTGATAGCACCGCCGGTCTCCTGGACGGTCGGTATCTCGGCCATGTCGAGCACGTAGTACAACCGCGTAACGTCTGAGTACAGCTCGATACGTGTATAGCGGTTGACGGTGAAGTTGCCGAGTGGGTGCGCTTCCGCCTGTCCCGTCGGCTGCGAGAGCACTGCGACGAGAGCGAGAACAGCCGCTATGACGGCGATCACCCAAGGCTTGCGAACGAACGCGATCATCGGCCCAGATCCTCCAGCGTCTGCTGCGCGATCGGTGCGCCGATCAGCGAGAAGTGCGGGTTGATGTCGAGCGCTGTCTGCAGGTGATCACGTGCCGCGGCTTCGTCGCCGAGGGCGTTGTAGATCATCCCGGCGTGATAGTGGATGGACGCGTCGCGAGTACCGAGACGCAGAGCCTCGTCGATGTACTCCCGCGCGCCAGCGCTGTCCCCGCTCTTGAACAAGGCCCAGGCAAGGGCGTCAGCGGACGGAATGCTGGGAGCGCTCTCGTAGGCGGCTTGCGCCTGGCTGACTGCGGCGTCGAGGTTTCGATCGTGGTCGGCGTTGTAGAGGGCGATCTCGAGGTCCGTATTCACGCCGTTCGCTTTGTTCAACTCGGTGATGGCATTTACTAGTTCGTACTGGCGTTGCGCGTCTTCGGGCTTGCCATCGGCTTCGTACGCGTCGCCCAGCGCGACGACGTACTGCACCACCGGTATCCGGGCGACTGCCTGTTCGTAGAACGCGGCAGCGTCACCGTAGTCGCCGCGGGCCGCTGCGACACGGCCTTGGGCTGCGAGAGCGTGAACATACCCCGGGAACGCAGCGAGCGAATCGGCGTACTGCTGCGCTGCTTGATCCAGATCGCCTTGGTTGAAGTAGAGGTTTCCCAGTTGCATGCGGACCCATGCAGCGTTTTCGCCCTTCGTGCCGCTGGCCGTTACGGCGAGTTGCATCGCCTCGATGGCGCCGTCGGTCTCGCCGTGGATCTCACGGGCGTATGAGACGCGGACGTAGGAGTCGAGGTCCGGGCGCAGGTCCACCATCTGCTGATAGGCTGCCACGGCCTCGTCGTAGCGGCCGAGTTCCATCAGGGCGTCGCCAAGGGCGCCGTAGACCGTGGGTGTCGCTGATCCCGAGGTGAGGGCTTGCTCAGCGAGATCGTGCGCCCCGGCGAAGTCGTGTCGTGCCAGTTGCACTGAGCTGAGGCCGATCAGCGCCTGTTGACCCCCCGGCTCCAGAGAGAGCGATTCTCCGAAGACGCCCTCAGCACTGGTGTAGAGCGATGGGTCCGCCGTCTCGCGTGCCTTCTGGAGGTATGCGAAGCCGAGCTGATCCAGGCTGGCGGTGTCTTCGGGCAGAGTCTGCAGGCGCGTCTGGAGGTTGCGGATGGTGATGTCTGTCTGTGACGTCTGTACTACGGATGTCGGGGCGCTGGCGTCGCCGCTGTCGCTCCTGTAGGAGAGAAGAGCAGTCGCGCCGGCGAACACCAGCAAGGCCGCTGTTGCCCAGGCGAACTTTTGTAGATTGCTCATATCTCCTCCAAAAGAGCGGTGGAGGGGCCGCCGCCGATGGCGGCCCCTCCAGGTCGTCAACTAGATACCGAACCGCCGTCGGATGGCGCCGGTCGCCTTGGGGGCGGCCAGTGACAGACCGATCAACAGGCCAAGAAGACCCATCGCGGCCGGCAGGATGCTGGTACTGATGTCCTCGTGGTCGTGGGCGTGGTCGAACCCAGAGTGAGGAGTAGCCAGGTACGGGAACGAACTCAGAAACGGAAGGTCGTTCGCGTCCACGTTGTCGCTTACCGCAGCGGTGTTGTTCGGCGAGCTGCCGAACGTGGCGTTGTCACACGGGCCGAAGGGGTCGAAGACCGTGTAGACCGCACCGTATCCGCAAGCGACGGCCCGAAGGGCGATGTCCGTCACGTCGTCGGCAAGCCGGCGGCCGTTCGGGTAGCCCTGGAAGTCGCCGGCCAGCACGCCCATGCGGTCAGGGTTGCCCGCGGGCTGGATGGTGACGTTGAGGCGGAGCACTTCTGAGGGCGTACCGTTCGGCGGCTGGGTCACGGTGGGAATGCCGGTCAGGAAGACCGT
>JANLRX010000518.1:0-2118 GCA_031362025.1 Chloroflexota bacterium | reverse complement strand
CCAAGGTCGTAGTCCCAATGCACTACAAGACCGAGATCTTCAAGGGCACCCTGGACACCGCCGAGCGTTTCCTCAAGGAGATGGAGGTCAAGGACGTCCAGCCTCAACAGAAGCTGCAGATCACCTACAACACCGTCCCCTCCGATACGCAGGTCGTCCTGCTCGACGCTCGCGGCCAGCGCTAGGCGGAGCGTCCGCGCGCCAGGAAGTACGTTGAGCTAAGCGCCCCGCCGGCGACAAACGCCACCGCCGCCGCTAGCAACACCAACGTCCAGTCCGTCCCGTCCGAACTGTCTCCGCCCGCCGAATCCGGATTCTCCGTCGGCGAGTCTGTCGGCAAGGCCAAGTCCGGGGGAAGATCCACAGGCACCCCCTGCAGCGCTGAGAGCAGCGCCAGCGCCAGTACCTGGTGTCCCGCGTCGTTTGGGTGGATGCCGTCCGAGGCCACCCACTGCGAGCCTCTCCCCTCGAACAGCTCGTGCACCGGCACCATGTTCACGTTCAGAGCAGGGTCCGAAGCCGCCACCGAAAGCACCCCGTTCACCTGCTCCACCCCGATGCTCGCGATCACCTCGCGCTCGTCGCCCGTGCCCGAGTAAGGGTTGTACAGGTCGATCATGTAGATCTCAGCGTCAGGCGCGGCCTCCCGTAAGCGACGCAGGATCTCCGTCACGTTCTCCTGTAGCCGGCCCAGCATCTGGCCCAGCGCCAGGCGGCACTCCTCGCCGCTCGCCGAGTCGAGGCACGGCGAACCCTCGTCCGCCAGCGCCAGCAGGTCGTTCCCGCCGATGTCCAGCGTGATCAGCTCGACCTCAGTGCCGGGGCCCTCCGCCTCGTCCCGGCGCGTCTCTATCGCCTCGATCGCCTGGTCCACCTGACCGTCTTCGGTCAGCAGTTCGTCGCTCTTCGCCCCCGGCGCGCTGACGTTGATTAGCTCGATGTCGCTCTCCTCGTACCGGGAACTCTGCTGCAGCCCATAGTGCACGAGGCCGACGTAACCCTCCGCCGCCGGGTTCGTCGCCCCCACACCGAACGCCAGCGAGTCACCAAGCGCGACGTAAGCGGGCATGTCGGCAGAGCGCGCGCGCTGGTCAGGGTGAAACGCGACGACGGCTAAGACAAAGAAAGCCGCCAGCGGCGGCAGGAGGAGCCGGAGCATACGGGAGTAATTCTAGGGTAGGCAGGCGAGGGGGTCTACCGCACCGCTCCGGCGGCAACCAGTTTGCGCGATGCGTAGTTTGGCGATGCGTATCGTAAACTCTTCAGTACATGCTTCCGGCAAAGGACACCCGTGATAGTACAAGTAGCCATCATCGTATTCGCGTTGTCACTCTTCTATTCATTCATCAGCGCACTTGAGCGCGTTGTTCGAAGCATGCGCACTTCGCGAGGACTCAATAGCGGCGGGACGCTTGTTGACAACCTGTTGGCTGACGCACGCCGAAACCCGGTTCGGCTAAAGATCGACTACGCGCTGGGCCTGGTGTCGGGGGTGCTGGGCACCGCTTTGGCGGACTTCTATTTTGGTCCACCGTAGCCGCAGACAGGCGCTGAATGCCGGAAACCGGTTAACGAAAGATCGAGTGTGTTCCGATGCAAGATGGAGCGAAGCGGGCGGCAAGAGCGATGAGGGCTGGTTCATGGCGTGGCCTGGCGTTGCAGCTCGCCGTGGTGCTCGTACTCCTCATCCTGCACGACCTTCTCCGAGGTCCGCACGCTCGGCTCCACATCCTCATCGTACCGGCCCTCGCCGTACCAATCGGATACTACGCCAGCGTCCTCGGCACCCGAGGGGCCATCCTTGGCGCGCTGTTTTGCTCGCTAGTCATCGTGGACCATTTGAACGATCTGCATCCGATCGTCCTCGCTGTTGAGGTAGTCGAGATTGTTACCATCATCGGTTTTGGGGCTGCACTGGCCGCTATCGCTAACCGTGAACGAGTGGACGACGAGCGATTAGCCCAGGAGTCCGCGGCGCGCCAGAGCGAACTGACCGGTACGCCGGCTTACTGGGACAAGGTGAGCCTGACGAGGATGGGACGATACGTGACCCGCATCGAGTCGGAATTCATTGCGGCTTCTTTGGCCGGTTTTAAATAGTCGCGCGGATCAAACTTG
>JANLRX010000517.1:0-4141 GCA_031362025.1 Chloroflexota bacterium | reverse complement strand
GCCCGGCGCATGCGCCGGGCCGTTTGTCGTCAGTCACACGGGGACCACAGGTTGGGAGACTATAATCCTGAATCATGACCTGGGAACCTGAACTCGAAGAGATCCGCCGGCGCCGCGAACTCGGCAACGAGATGGGTGGCGCGGAACGCGTGGCGCGCCATGTCGCCGCGGGACGCACTCCGGTCCGCGACCGCATCGATCAGCTCCTGGATGAAGGTTCGTTCCGGGAGGTCGGTTCGTTAGCGAGCAAGGTGCAGTACGACGAGGAAGGCCGCATCACGGCCTATACGCCCTCCAACTTCATCACGGGCCGCGGGCTGATTGACGGCAGGCCCGTTGTCGTCGGCGGCGACGACTTCACGGTCCGTGGCGGTGCAGCGGACGGCGCCGTAGGCAACAAGATGGGCTGGAGCGAACGGACCGCAAGGGAGCTTCGCCTGCCGATCGTGCGGCTGGTCGACGGTACAGGCGGCGGCGGAAGCGTAAAGACGAACGCCACCCTGAAGCGATCGTACGTGCCGGCCAACCCCGATTGGGACGTCTCAGTTGAGCTGCTTTCGCAGGTGCCCGTGGTGGCGGCAGCGCTCGGCCCTGTCGCGGGGCTCGGCGCGGCTCGCGTTGCGGCATCGCATTTCTCGGTGATGGTGCGCGGTTCGAGTCAACTCTTCGTGGCTGGTCCGCCCGTCGTAAGCCGAGCGTTCTCGCAGGACGTCGAGAAGGAGGACCTGGGTGGGTCGCATATCCACGCCCACGGCAGCGGCGCAGTGGACAACGAGGTGGAGACGGAAGAAGAAGCCTTTGAGCACATCCGCCGCTTCCTCTCATACCTTCCGTCGTCAGTCTGGGAGTCGCCGCCAGTCGTCGAGCCTTACGACGACGCCGGGCGCCGCGAGGAGGAACTGATCTCGATCGTGCCGCGGGACCGCCGCAAGGTGTACGACATGCGAAGGATCATCAGCCTTATCGTGGACACCGATTCCTTCTTCGAGACCACGCGGCATTTCGGCCCGTCGCTGATCACGGGACTGGCTCACCTGGACGGCGTACCGGTCGGCGTGATGGCAAACGACCCGGCGTTCATGGCCGGATCGATCGACGCCGCGGCCGCCGAGAAGATGACCCGGTTCGTCGACCTCTGCGACACGTTCCGGTTGCCGGTGGTGAACTTCGTCGACAATCCGGGCTTCCTCGTCGGCTTCGAGGCGGAGAAGCAGGGCACGATCCGGAAGGGCGTGCGGGCGCTCGCGGCGGTCTACCAGGCGACCACGCCGTGGTGCTCGATCATCGTGCGGAAGGCGTTCGGCGTGGCGGGGGCTGGCCACTCGAACCACACACGCTCAAGCCCGCGCTACGCCTGGCCGTCCGGTGAGTGGGGCTCGCTACCGATCGAAGGCGGCGTGGAGGCCGCGTACAAGCGTCAGCTGCAAGCTTCCGATGACCCCGACAAGCTACGTCAGGAACTCGAAGACGACCTCGCCTCGCTGCGAGATCCGATCCTGACGGCGGAGGCTTTCGGCGTGGAGGAGATAATCGACCCCCGCGACACCCGCACGTTGCTCACGGAGTTCGCCCTCCGCGCCTACGAGATCGTGGCCGCCGAGACGCGTGGGCCCAAGGGCCGGGGGATGCGCCCTTAGCGGAAACACCGCTCGCAGGCGGTATTGGTGCCGGGAGTGGGATTCGAACCCACACGACCTTGCGGCCAGCGGATTTTAAGTCCGCAGTGTCTACCATTCCACCATCCCGGCCAGTCCGCTAAGTGGCAGACTGCTTCGCGATCTCTCGCAACGCCTCTCTGCCGATGCCACTCTCATGGTACTTTTCTCTGATCCTTGCCGCCGGGCGGTCCGCACACCATTCCACCATCCCGGCCTTTGCGACGATTTTACGTGATTCCAGTGCTATACTCGCTCCACTGTGAAACCCTGGCTCGAAGACGGCTCATCTCTCGCAGACGCGATCCGGCGTGGCGACATCGCCGCGTCGGATGCGCTCGAAGCGTCGCTCGACGCCATCGCCGCGTCGAAGCTGAACCCAATCGTCACGCTCGATGCGGAGGGTGCTCGGACCGCCGCCGCGCAGATAGACGAGCGCATCAAGCGCGGCGAAGACCCCGGCCTCCTCGCCGGCGTCCCGATCCTGGTCAAGGACGTCGAGGACGTTGCGGGCCTCCCGACCAGCCACGGGTCCATCGTTTACAAGGACAAAATTGCCGAGCGCGACTGCACAAACGTCGAGCGCCTGCGGGCAGCCGGTGCCGTCATCGTCGGCAAGTCATCGACCTCCGAGTTCGGGTTCGTTGCCTACACCTCGACGAAGCTGCACGGCGTCACCCGCAACCCCTGGAACCTCGAACGCACGCCTGCCGGCAGTTCGGGCGGTTCGGCGGCGGCAGTAGCGGGTGGGCTCGTCCCGCTCGCCACTGGCGGCGACGGCGGCGGTTCGATCCGCCTCCCCGCCTCGTACACAGGCCTCGTAGGGATGAAGGGCACCTACGGGCGCATCCCCAAGTCACCCAGGACGCCGTACGCCATGCTCGCCGCCGTCAAAGGCACCCTCGCCCGCAGCGTCCGGGACGCCGCGCGCTGGTACGACATCACCGCTGGCTACGACCCCCGCGACCCGTTCAGCCTGCCGAAGCGGCCAGAGAGTTGGGAAGCGAGCCTCGGCAAGCAGAACCTCAAGGGTCTTCGCGTCGTCATCGCGCCTGACCTCGGCAACGCCGTCGTCCACCCCGAAGTGGAGCGTATCGTGCGCAACGCCGCGGAGGCACTCGTCGACGCGGCTGGCCTCAAGCGGATCGACATCCCGGTGAAGGTGCCAGAGAACGGCCTCGCCTGGGCACGTGCTGGGCTACCGTCGTTGCTCGTCGATCTCAGCGAGCACTATCCGGAGTGCAAGGACGACCTGACGATGGAGATCGCATTCGCGATGAGCGCGGCACCCTCGTACCGGGCCTGGCACGGCGCCGCCGTCGAAAAGTTCCGCGTCGAAATGAACGAGGCGATGGCCGACCTCTTCGAACAGACCGACATCGTGCTCTGCGCAACGAGCCCGATGGAGCCGTTCATGGCCGAGGGCCCAATGCCCTACAACGTGGGTGAGGTGTCCGTCAGTCCGTACAACGCCGGCGCGCTCACCATTCCCGCGAACCTGTCGGGGTACCCGGCGATCTCGATTCCCGCCGGCCTCAGCGCGAGCGGGCTACCGATCGGGCTCCAAGCCTACGCCCGCCGCCACGAAGACGCCTTGCTCCTGGACCTCGCTCTGGTCATGGAGCGCGCTCGGCCGTGGCCGCTCGTCGCCCCTTCGGCGCCTATCTAGTTCGCGCTGGGGCCGACAGACCCAACCCAATTCGCCAGCGCATCCACATCGAACGGCTTGCGGAAGAACGTCACTGGGGGCGGCTCGGGAAACTGCGGCGGTACTTCCCAGGCGCTGATAAAGGCCAGCGGGACGTCGGCGAAGCGTTCGTCCGCCTTCACCATCCGCGCAAACTCGATACCGTTGGCCCCAGGCAACCGAATGTCCGTGATGATGACGTCTGGCGTCTGCTCTTCCAGCATCTCGATCGCGGTCTCAGCATCAGGCGCGGACATCGTTTCCCAGCCTAGCCCCTTCAAGACCGCTGCAATCAACCTGCGGATGGTCGGTTCGTCGTCTACTACGAGAACTACACTCATGCTTTGAAGATAGGTGCTATCTGCGCGTGATGCCGCCCTCAGGGGCGCGATACGTCTAACGAAGTCGTATCTTTTATCCGATGCCGGGACAGTTGGCGGGGATGCCGAGCGGGACTCCGGCCTCGAAGCGCAGGATCGTCGTGGCGTCTATCGCATCCAGTTGGCCGTCGCAGTTCACGTACCCCTTACCGATGCAAGTGGCGATCGGCCCCGCCTGGGCTAACCACCTCATGATCTCGAGCGAGTCCATGCTATTCACCAACCCGCTGCAGTCCACATCGCCACACTTGATCCGCACCGGCGTCGGCGTTGGTGATGGTGTGGGGCTGGGGCTGGGCGTCGGCGAAGGCGAGTCGGTAGGCACCGGCGTGATCGTCTCCGTGGGCGTGGGCGTCGCGGGTGGCAGCGTGGGTGTCGGCGGCGGAGGCGTCACGTCATCGGACTCCACCGGAGGCTCG
>JANLRX010000508.1:0-3506 GCA_031362025.1 Chloroflexota bacterium | reverse complement strand
TCCCGGCGCGACCGGCGTCCCCGGCCCTCCCGGCCCAAGCGGCGCGCCGGGGCCGACTGGTGCGCCGGGAGCCACCGGCGCGCCAGGCATCACGTTGTCCGCCAGGGTCTCTACGACAGACGCGGGGGTCACGACGCTTGTCGCTGGCACCGCAACCAGCGCCACACGGGAAGGCCCCGGGTTTTACTTCGCGACGTTCGACCGGGACGTGACGGACTGTATCGCGGTGGCCACGGTCGGCACAGGCCCGGAAGATACTCGCGCTCGTGCAGATGTCAACGCACTGACCTTCGTGGGTTCTCCAAACGCATCCAGCGTCAGAGTGCAGGTATTCCTCTCTGAGGGCGCCAACGACAACGTGGACAGCAGCTTCCACCTCATCGTCGCCTGTTAACCCCACGCTGCCCCACCCTTGTCATCCCGACCGTAGCGCAGCGAAGCCAATTGTCATCCCGACCGTAGCGAAGCGGAGTGGAGGGATCTGCGACTCGCAGTGAACCTCCTTCGCAGTCTTCGCGAAGCATCCGCGTCCCCCCGCACGACTGACGCCCCCCGACACGCTAAGCTAGTCGCATCTCAAGGAGGTGCTGCCCATGCTTACCATCACCATATCCACCCGCGCTCTGGTCATCGTCGTGCTCATGCTCCTGGGCGCGATCGCCGCCGTCTTCGCCACCGACGCGCTCGCCGGCGGTTCCGGTGACCAGATCCAGGGCGACGTCAACTGCAACGGAGGCGTCGACAACAACGACATCCTCGACCAGCTCCGCCACGAAGCCGGCTTCGACGTCTCGCAATCCGAACCATGCACCGACATCGAAGCCGCGTTCCCGCTGGGTACCACAATCGTCGGTCCGGCAGGGCCCAGCGGTGTCCCAGGCCTTCCTGGCCCGAGCGGCGCGCTAGGCCCCACGGGCGCTCCCGGCGAGCGCGGCCCCGCCGGCATCACACTCTTCGCCAACGTCGGCCAAGAGGGTGATCTTCGCTCCGGAAACGCCCTGTACGCCACTGAAATTACCGACTTAGGTTTGTTCGAGTACTACATCGTCGGCTTCGATCAGGACGTCAGCAATTGTGCACCAGTCGTGACATTGGGCCATTCTCCGCCTGTCAGCTCCTGGTACACCGGCGACAACGTCGTCACTATTGTCGGATTGCAGGGAATCCAACCACACGAAGTCCGGGTCGACACCAGAGGACCGAATGGCATGGCCCGCAGGAGCGCCTTCCACCTCATCGTCGTCTGCTAACCCCCCCGCTGCTGCCGTAGAGACGTTTCGCTGGAACGTCTCACGGCAGCACGCCGTCCACCCACGCCGCACCTCCGGACCCGTACGCTATCCTGTGCACAATCGAACCTCGGAGGTGCACCCATGCTCACCATCACCATTTCAGCCCGCGCCGTCATCATCGCCGCACTCCTGGCCCTCTCCGCCGCCCTCGGCCTCTACGCCACCGACGCCCTCGCCGGCGATCCCGAAGAGCCGCGCATCCAGGGCGACGTCAACTGCGACGGCACCGCCGATGACGCCGACGTCCTACCGCAGCTTCTACACGCCGCCGAGCTCCCTGCAGCCGACCAGACCGAACCCTGCACCGACATCGGCGACGTCATCCCAGCCGGCGAAGGCACCCAGGGCCCGCCCGGACCGCAAGGCCCACAGGGCCCTCCCGGACCGCCCGGCGAACAAGGCATCCCCGGCGTCCCAGGTCCTCCTGGCATCCCCGGCCCCGCCGGCATCACCTACTTCGCCAATGTCGATGTCGATGGAAATCTCCTTGACGGCAACGCAACCGATGTGATCCCTATCGGGGACGGCTACCACCGCGTGCGCTTTCCGGTACCGATGATCCACTGCGCCGGTGTCGTGACCACCGGCGTTTCGGATGATCAATCATCGGCGCCTTTAGGACTATTCACGAGAGTGGACACCGGAACTACTGCACCAGGAGGAGTTAACGACAACGACATGATCGTCCACATTTCTAACTCTTCGGGTATAAGCGTAGCCAGCTCCTACCACCTCATCGTCGTCTGCTAGCCCGCCGCTCCCCACTCCTGTCATCCTGACCGTAGCGAAGCGAAGTGGAAGGATCTGCGATCCCGCAACCGCTGTCACATCAGCCAACCAGCGAGCGGGTGCGCACCACCAACGCCCGCACGCGCGCTCATCCTGACGAGCGCGTAGCGTAGCGGAGCAGCGTCTCGAAGGGCCCGCCCGCGAAGTCCTGCGCCTGCACCGCCCCCATATGCGCCACCAGCTCGCCCACCGAGCGCCGGGTGGCGGGTGAGTACTGGTTGTGGAGACGGAGGCCGGGGATGTTGGTGGTACCTGCAATCGGTCTGCTTGTCGCGGGCGAGGATGCTGGCGCCGTCATTACGGGCTTGTCCATCTTCTTTATGGCCGGGTTTGATTTGGTACAACTACAAGCGGTCTACAACGCCGTAACTAGCGCGCCGGCATGCTAGGCCCCTACAAGTGGCTCTGCACCCGCGTCCCGCCACCCGTAGGGACGCAGCACGCGTGATAACGGTCTTCGCTCCGCCATCGGAAGATTCTGAGACACAGAATCTCCGCTCGATGCCGCACGTGCTGCGTCCCTACACCTCGAACGCGAACTCCGTCCTCGAACGCCCACTCACGCCTCGAGCGCCCCGCAGGAGGAGGCAATTCGTGGTGACCATCACCCATCACCCCGTCCCCCGGCAATATCTGATCCCCCAGCGACTCCAACACCCGCTCCATATTCCGCGCCGTCTCCTCCGCCTTACTCAGCTTCGACCCCGCGATCAACCGCGAACTCCGCAGCACCAGCCCCCGGTCCTCCGGCTGCGTGTACAGCACATCACGGAACTGCCGCCGCATCTCCGCTTCGTCCGTGTTTTGCCCGCCGCCTCCGCTCCGCCCGGTTTGGCTGCGCCCGTCCGGGTCCGGAGCCACCACCCGGCAGCGCTCGTAAAACGCCCCCTTCCGCAGCACCTCGCTCGCCTCTTTCCTCCGCTTCCTGCTCCCCGTCATCGCAATCCCCCTCCGCCACGTCCACATGCTCCCCTGTTCTCATGCTCCCTTGCTTAGCCGACTGCTCCACCGCCCGCGCCAGCACCCCCTCCGTCGCCCGCAAACTCCGCGGCTTCGGCGCCCGTCCTCGCGCCGAGCCCGGAAAATACTCCCCGTCCTCCGGAAACTGCGACCCCTCCCGCGCCCCGCGCCGGCCGCCATCTCCCTTCCGAATCGCCTGCAGCACCAGCAACTGGTTGATCGTCTGCATCAAGAACCGGTGCAGCTTCGTCTCATACCGCATGATCTTCTCCGCCGTCTCCGCCCCCGGCAACAAACGCGCCGAGATCATCCGGTCCATCTCCTCAATCTCATCAGCCGAAAGCTCCTCCGTTGACTCACCCTTCGAACCCCGCCTTCGCCCGTAATCCGCCGGCACCTCTTCCAGGTACCGCGAAATCGAATCCGTCTCAAAACGCACCAACCGGTACCGCCGCCACACCAACA
>JANLRX010000464.1:0-2788 GCA_031362025.1 Chloroflexota bacterium | reverse complement strand
TGCGGTCGGGATCGGCACCACCTTGGCCCTGATGTCAGACGCCGCCAACATCTTGCTACTGGGCGTCGCCGAGGACTTCGTCAAAGGAGGCGCCGGCGATGTAGCGGCGGGCGACGCGGCGTCGCTGCAGCTGGGCAGGTTCATTGGCGCGCTAACGTTCGTACTGTTCAACACGGCGTTCACCGCCTACGGCACGGCGCTGGTGGCCATCGGCACGCTGCTGGTTGGGCCCGCGGGCCGGCTCAACCCCCCGAAGTGGCTCGGGTGGCTGGCCATCGTCGCTGGGTTGTGCGCGTGGCTAGCGTGGGGTGTGGTCGTGGCCGACCCAATGTTCATCTTCTTCCCGCTCAACCTGCTCACGACCACGATCTTCTCGCTAGTGTTGGGTTGGTGGCTCTTGCAGCACGGGGACATCGAACCAGCACCGATGAACGCATAGTCGAACCGCTTACGAAACGGGCGTCGTCTTCGGGCGGCGCCCGTTTTGCGTTACAAGGGCGGACGGCGGGTGTGCCAGTCGGTCGCCTGTTCGTAGGCGTGGGCGGCACGGAACACGGTCGCCTCGTCCCACCAGCGCCCGACGAGCTGCAGGCCGATCGGCAGGTTGTTCCCGGTGAAGCCACATGGCACGGAGATCGCGGGGAGGCCGAGCAGGTTGATCGGGTTCGTCAGGCGGATCAGCGACCACGTCACGCTGAGGTCCGAGCCGTCGATCCGCGCGGCGGGGATCTGTGTCGCCGCCGTCGCCAGTAGGTCGACCTTCGAGAACACCTCATCGCGCCAGTCGCGCACGATCATCTCGCGAAAGCGCTGGCCCTGCACGTACTGCACCGCGGAGTACGTCGCCCCGATCTCCAGCCGATAGCGGACGGAGTCGCTGTACTCATCGGCGCGTTCGTTCAGCCATCGCTGGTGGTACGCCGTCGCCTCGGGCAGCATGAACGCTGAGAGGGCGGCAGGGGCGGCGACGATGTGAGGCAGCGCGACCGGCATGACCTGTGCGCCGAGCTCCTCAAGCACGCCGATCGCCTTTTTCACGGCCGCTTCGACCTCCGGGTCGAGTTGCTCCGAGAAGAACGTCTCCGGCAATCCGATACGCAGGCCGCGCACGCCGTCGCGCAGGTTAGCCCGGTAGTCCGGCACCGGCATGTCGTCCGATGACTGATCGCCGGGGTCGTGGCCGGCGAGCGCCTGAAGGAGGATCGCGCAGTCCTCCACGCTACGAGCCAGCGGGCCGACATGGTCCAGCGACCAGCTCAGCGGCACAACTCCGCGACGGCTGACGCGCCCGAACGTCGGCTTGATCCCGGCGATCCCGCACAGGGATGCCGGGATGCGAATAGATCCGCCGGTATCCGTGCCGAGCGCGCCGAGACACTCCCCACTCGCCACGGCGGCACCTGAACCGCTGCTGGAGCCGCCCGTGACGACCTCGGTGTCCCAGGGATTGCGGGCCGGACCGAAGTGCGAGTCCCGCCCGGTCGCCCCGAACGCGAACTCGTGCAGGTTCAGCTTGCCGATGATGATCGCACCCGCCGCCCGCAGCCGTTCCGCCGCGTCGGAGTCGGCTTCTGCAACGTTGTCGGCGAGGATGCTGGAGGCGGCCGTCGTTCTCACCCCGGCTACGTCGAAGATGTCCTTGAGGGCAATCGGAACGCCGTGAAGTGGGTCTCGGTACTCGCCGCGCGTGATCTCATCGGCGGCAGTTCTGGCCTCGGCGCGGGCCTCGTCCGCGAGCACCGTGATGAACGCGTTCAGTCGCGGCTCCAACGCTTCGATGCGCGCGAGGCATGCCTCCGTCAGCTCGACAGGCGACAGTTCCCTTCGCTCGATGAGTGCCGCTGCTGCGGAGATCGTGAGCCAGTGGAGGTCCGTCATCGCGGGGCCCGGAAGCGCGAGGCGATCTCGGTGCGGCCGTAGTCGTACTTCGCCAGCGCCTGCACCTGCGCCAGGGTGCCCGCGAGCCCGAAAGTGATCGCGGGTAGGCGGCCGTCCGGGACGGTGATGCCCGCTTGGGCGAGGAGGGCTTTCGCATCGCTATGGTTTTGTTCGTTCGCCATGGTTCAAACCTCCGGGTTCTGGGCCACAATTTAGCAACATGAGGCCAATTACAGGAAGGATCAGGTTTAATTGGGTAAAAGCTTATGCACTTTACAGCTTATCTATTGACAGTGCCTCGGCTCGGCGCTACCTTTCGCGTAACAGGGGCAGTGTACGCTGTCTCTGACGAGGGTCGAATGCAACAGAATACCCGGGGCCAGTCCTCCGGTTAGAACTTTAAGGAGTTCGCGATGAGCATGAACATCAGCGAGCAGTTTAACAAGATGAGCATGGGGGAGAAGATAATTGCCATCGCCGCTCCCCTGTTCTTTATCGACACGTTCCTTCAGTGGTTCAAATACGACTTCGACGTGTATAGCGTTTCGAGAAGCGGATGGTCGGGCGACTTTTCGTTCCTCACCATGATCGCTGCGCTTGCGTCCCTGGTGATGTTCGGGCAGGTCGTGGTTACACGCTTTACGAGCGTGCAACTTCCCGCACTCCCGCAGGGCATCAGCTGGGCAAAGGTACACCTCGGCTTGGGGGCATACATCGCCCTCGCTGTCGTGATCCGGTTGCTTCTGGGTGAGTCGGCTGGACCGTTCGATGCCGACCGGTCGTACGGGCTCTTCATCGCCGTCGTCCTCGCCGGCGCACTCGTCGCTGGCGGATTTCTGATGTTCCAGAGCGAACAAAAGGGTACCGCCGGCGGCATGAAGGCCCATACCTGCGCAACTCCAAGCGCCCC
>JANLRX010000436.1:0-2383 GCA_031362025.1 Chloroflexota bacterium | reverse complement strand
CGTTGCTGGGACCGCTGTTGATGGCGTTCAACGGAAGGTTGATCCACCAGGGGCAGTCGCCGTTGGTGGGGATGCTAGGCGAGGAGAAGTACGACAGGAGGCTCTCGGTGTTCGACGATGCGACGCTGCCGATGCGGCCATCCTCGCGACCCTTCGACGATGAGGGCGTGGCGAGCCGGCGGTTGCCGCTGATCGACAAGGGGATTGTGCGCACGTTCATGTACGACTTGCAGACGGCGGGCCTGGCGAAGGCGGAGCCGACGGGGAGCGCACAGCGCTCGCTCACGAACCAACCTTCGATCGGGGCGACATCGGTGATCTTCGAGACGGGCGATACGACGTTCGAGGAGATGGTGCGCGGGATCAAGGAAGGGATCGTGGTGGACGACCTGATGGGCGCCGGGCAGGGCAACATCATGGGTGGCGACTTCTCGGGGAATGTGCTGCTCGGGTATAAGATAGAAAACGGAGAGATCGTGGGCCGCGTGAAGAACACGATGGTCGCCGGCAATGTGCACGACGCGCTGCGGACGATCGGAGCGATTGGCAGTGAGGCGCGGTGGGTCAGCGGCTCGGTCTACGCTCCACCGTTGCTGATCGAGCGGCTGGCGGTCTCGGCGGACGGTGGTTGAGTTGGAGCGAACTGAATGGACTTTGACGAATACCTGGAGGAGCTTTCGGACCGTTCGCAGCGGCTGCGTGTTAGCCAGTTGCAGCGCCTTTCGCAGCTGAACCGGGAGCAGAGCGAGAAGCTCGATAGGATTTTTCCGGCGCTTGATGTGCGCCGCCGTCGGCGTGTAATCCACGAACTCAGCGAACTGGTTGAGGACAACGTTGAGCTGAATTTCGATGCGGTGTTCATCATCGGCGCTCGGGATGATGACGCGGGCGTGCGCGAGGAGTCTGTGCGCGGGCTCTGGGAGAACGAGTCGCCGGAGATCATCGAGCCGCTGATCGACCTGATGGAGAAGGACGACAGCGTTGGGGTGCGCCGGGAGGCGGCGCTGGCGCTGGGCCGGTTCATGTTGCTGGCTTCCCAAGGACGTCTGCGGAACCGGCCGTTCGAGCGGGTGGAGGCGGTTTTGCGGCGCGTGGTAGAGGACAAAAGCGAGCTGCAAGAAGTGCGCTCGCGGGCGCTGGAGGCAGCGGGTGCGTACGACACGGCGTGGGTGCGACAGGCGGTGCGCGAAGGCTACGAGAGCGGCGAGATATCGTTGAAGGTGAGCGCTGTGCACGCGATGGGCCGCAGCGGTGAGCCGCGGTGGTTGCCGCTGGTTACCCGCGAGCTGGCCAGCGATTACGAGGAGTTGCGATACGAGGCGGCGACGGCGATCGGGTTGATCGGGCAAGAGGAGTCGGTGCCGAGCCTGCTGCCGCTGTTGCTGGACGACGACACGGAAGTACGCGAGGCGGCCGTTGCGGCGCTGGGCGAGATCGGCGGGAGAGCGGCGAAGGAAGCGCTGATGCTGATGCTCGACAGCGAGTCGAAGGCGACGCGAGATGCGGCGGCGGCGGCGCTGGCAGAGATCGAATTCGAAGAGGACCCGCTCGGGTTCAGGATGCGCGAGTGACGACGCAACCGAAGGGGCAGTCACGCGTGGAGAACGCTGTGTCGGCGGGCGGGGTTGTCTGCCGTCCGGGTGAGCACGGGCTCGATGTGGTGATCTGCGGGCGCACAGGCGACGGCGTCTGGGGGTTACCGAAGGGCACGCCGGACCCTGGTGAGACTACGGAGGAGACGGCGCTCCGCGAGGTGTCAGAGGAGACCGGGCTCGAGGTGCGGATCCTGGAAAAGATTGGGGTCGTCGAGTACTGGTTCGCGCGGGAGGGTGTGCGCTATCACAAGTGGGTGCACTTCTACCTGATGGAGCCGACCGGCGGGGACACGTCTACGCACGACGCGGAGTATGATAGGGTCGAATGGCGGCCCGTTGAGGACGCGATTAAGACGCTGACGTTCCGCAATGAACGAGAGATGGTGAAAAAGGCGCGGGCGATGATGGAGACACGGGGTTAGCGTGACCATGCTCTTCGACGATGTGGTGGCCCGCGGACGCAAGACCGTGGTCCGGCGGAAGCGCCTGGAAGACGCGACCGATGAGTATCGCTGGCGCTCCGACCCGCAGTTGGCGGAGTTCGATGCGTCGCGGCCGGTGCTGATCCCCTTCGAGAATTACGAACGCAACTGGTCGTTCGATTTCCGGTTTACGGACATGCCCGCGCGTTCGTTTGCGATCGAGGATGCGAACGGGCGGCACATCGGAAACGTGATGTACTACAACGTCGATGAGGCGCGCGGCGAGGCGGAGATCGGCATTAGCATCGGCGAGCCGAGTTGCTGGGCGCATGGGTACGGGACGGATGCGCTCAGGGCGCTGATCGC
>JANLRX010000420.1:0-2335 GCA_031362025.1 Chloroflexota bacterium | reverse complement strand
GAAAGAGGCCCCGGAATTCCGGGGCCTCTACGATCGGGTTGGTGGCGCATACGGGATTCGAACCCGTGATCTCCGCCTTGAGAGGGCGGCGTCCTGGGCCGCTAGACGAATGCGCCAGGTGGGGTTTGGCTGCGGAACTAGGATTCGAACCTAGACTAACTGATTCAGAGTCAGTCGTGCTACCATTACACCATTCCGCAGCGCTGCCGCCAGTTTAGCAAAGCGTAGGCGTCACGCCAAACCCCACTCGCCGTCCTGATCTACCCTTTCGATTCGCGAATAAATCCGGCAACTTCCTTGACATCTCGGCGGTGCGGGTTTACATTTCCGGAAAGCCATACCGAGCGCTCGCTATCTATGGATGGCACACGGGAAGGGGTGTCCCGCTTGCCCAAACTCAAGCCAGAGGAACTGGAATCGCGTCGACAGGAGATCATCTCCGCGGCACGCGCATGCTTCCTTCGCAACGGCTTTCACCAGACCACCACCGACGAGATCTGCCGCGAGGCAAGCATTACGCCGGGCGGTCTGTACCACTACTTCGCGAGCAAGGACGAGCTGATCGCCGCCGTCATCGACACCAACGCACAGACGGCCGTCGTCCGGATGAAGACGCTGATCGCCGAGGCGATGACGGCCGAGACGGCCTTCCGGCAGGTGGCGCAGTTCTTCTTCGAGACGATGCAAGACCCCGACATCGACAACACCACCCGGCTGGAACTCGAGATCTGGGTGGAGGGTATGAAGAACGAAAAGCTGGGCGTCTCCAGCCGGCGGGCGTGGACGATGCGCCTGGAATGGCTTGAGGCCCTAGTGGACCGTGGTGTTCAGGACGGGATATACAACCGCGAGGTCGTCGATCCCCATGCCTTCGCGAGCTTGATGCTTGCTGTATCGATCGGACTGCGAGTGGGTCGGCTCCTCGGAACTGACTTCGATACCAGCGGAGCGATGCGGTCGCTCTTCATGATGCACGCCGGCCGGATCCAGGCCAACATCCCGGAGATGCCGATCGGCGCCAAGTAGACAAAAAGCTAGAGGGCTGCCGTTACCGGACGGCAGCCCTCTTATTGCCGAGAGCCGCCGTGGAGCCCACTTCACGGCGGCTCATGTGCTTTAGCGCCTCAGGCGAGGTGGCTAACCTCTCGGGGTGCGGCTTGTGCCCCTTTTCCTGGAGAGCGCGCTAGACCGACCATCTCCAGCGCTGGAGATGGGGAGTGCATAAGTGATTCCCCTCCCTGTGTGACCGTCGTCATTGTTTTGCCCCTCATCACTTTGCTTATGCCCTCCGTTCGCTGCCCTATTAAGTACGCCCGCCAGAGTTGCGAGTCAACAGGTTTGCCCCGATATGCAAGGATTAAATAGCGAGCGCTCGATATACCGAGAAAGCGCTCGGTGAACAGAGCAAGCGCTCGGTATGACCTGATAGGTATACGCAACCTCTTTAGCACCCGGGATTTAGCCCTGCGCAAGTGCTCGGGTGCTACGTTGGGCTCATTCAGGAGGTGAACTATGGGTATCCTCGACAAGATCCTTGGCCACGACGAAAAGACAGAAGAGAACGCAGTCCAGACCCCGGTGACGGACGCTCCCGAATGTCCGCACACCGCCCTCGCCCCGCACTGGGACGCGCTCGGTGACATGGGCAAGAAGGAGCTCGCGACGTACACCTGCGAGTCCTGCGGCCGCACTTTCTCGTATGACCAGGCGGCGCCAATCCTTGAGCATCCGCCCGAGGTGTTGATCGCGGCCGGCCGCGACTCCGAACGCGTGGAGCGCGAGTCCCAAGAATAGCGCTGAGAAAACGGAAGAGGGCCGGTGATGAACCGGCCCTCTTTTTTTGTGCCTTGAGTGGCTACCAGTCGTAGTTTTCGCGCTGCAGGGCGACTGACATTCCCATCCCCGCGCCCATGCACAGCGTGACGAGACCCCACTCCGCGTCGCGGCGCTGCATCTCGTAGCCGATCGTGCCGAGGAGGCGCGTGCCGCTGGCCCCGAGCGGGTGGCCGATCGCGATCGCGCCGCCGTTCGGGTTGACTTTGTTCCAGTCCCAGCCGAGGTCGTTCCCGCAAGCGAGCACCTGGCTGGCAAACGCCTCGTTGATCTCGATCAGGTCGAAGTCGTTGAGGCTCATGCCCGTGCGCTTGAGGAGCTTCTGCGTCGCCGGGACGGGGCCGATGCCCATGATCGTCGGGTCGACGCCAGCGGTTGCGGCGTGGCGGATCGTGGCGAGCGGGCGCAGTCCCTTCTGCCTGGCGATCTCCTTCTCCATGATCAGGCAGACCGTGGCGCCGTCCGTGCGCGGGCTGGCGTTGCCGGCGGTGACCTGGCCTTC
>JANLRX010000342.1:0-14440 GCA_031362025.1 Chloroflexota bacterium | reverse complement strand
CAGCTCATCGATGCCGGTGAGGTGGCCGAGCACATGGTGGAGACGCTGGCGTATGGCCCGTCGGGACGGATCGCCGACATCGGGGGCCCGAAGGTCGAGGCGCTAAACGATATCGCCAGCGACTGGATCAAGGCGGCGGGCAAGCGAGTAATTCGGGTGCCGGTACCAGCGGTGGGACCGGCCGGCGTCTTCAAGCACGGTGAGAATCTTTGCCCGGAGAGTTTGTTTGGCAAAATGACGTGGCAGGAGTGGTTGGCGGACAAGTACTCCGCTTGATCGATCACCCTTGTCATCCTGTCGGAACAGGATCTGGCGGGGCGGCGGGGCTAACCCACGTCGCACAAGTCACACCAACTCGGATTCTGGGCTTCAATCAGGTCGATCTTTTGCCACCGGTGCAAGTTCTTGATCTGCTTCTAACGTGCCAGCGCCTCCCACACGTCATTCGTGTGCTCGACGTAGACAAGTAGTGACGTGCGATGGCGCTTAGCGTAGCCAGTCGGTTCGTGCTTGTGTTGCCAGACGCGCCGTTCGAGGTCGTTCGTTACGCCCGTGTAAAGCGACGCGAAGGTGCGGTTAGTCATGATGTAGACGTAGTATTCGCGCTGAAGTGTTCGTCGCATCGTGATTCCCGGGTCGAGCGTCGGCCCCGGCCCCACCAGATTCTGGCTGCGGCCAGAATGACAAACAACTCGCTCGTGGCACTTACTTGCCAAAACGGGGTGAATCGGCCATATCATAGAGACCCCCGCTCGGGAACGACGGGGTGACGCTATGGGAAACTGCAGGGCCTGTGGACACGAGTACGAACGCCACCTCTTCGGCGGGATGTGCTTCTATTGCGACTGCAAGCGGGCGACGTACGACACGGAGAACCCAGTGTACCTGACGCGCCACGATGCGCAGGACAAGCCCCACCGCAACGGTGACTCCGCCGAGACGGACGAGAAGAAGACGACGCGCCGCCTCGGCAACCAGTAGAGAAGGCCTCCTCCGAGACTCTTGACAGCCTTTGCGCTTACGCCTACTCTTACGTTCGCGTTAAGGTCAGCTAAGGAGGTTCCACGTGGCCCAGGAGACGATGACCCGGTCTCGCTTGCTTGAGGAACTGCGTGCGTCCGAGCAGGAGCTGCTCGAAAAAACTGCGGGGCTTATCGGCGGAAGCGCTCGAGAAGGGGTGCTACGAGAACGGCTGGAACGCGAAGCAGGTGCTCACCCATGTGGCCTCGATCGAGTGGACCTACCCGCGTTTGATCGACGTCGCCCGCAACGCCGCCAACCCATCGGCGGAGCGCGCCGAGAAGAAGGAAGACGCGCCGAAGAAGCCGCAGACCGATATCGGCAGCTACAACGACCGCCAGGTGGAACGCTACGCTGAGTCCTCGGTGGCCGAACTCCTCGATCTGTTCAAGACCAATCGCGCGGCCACGATCGCGGCCGTTGAAACCGCTGAGGAGCCGCTGTTCAACGTGCCGATCAAGAGCGCCGGCGGGGCGCGCGGGCCGATGGCGATGGTGTTCAACTACGTGGCCGTGCTGCACGTTCGCGGGCACGTGCAAGACATCCTCGCCGCGGCCTCGTTGTAGACTCAGGCCAAAGGAGGCGAACCGATGTCCAGACGCGACCAGATCAAGATGACCGAGGCCGAGGCCCAGGCGTTCCTTGAGGAGCAGAAGACGATGTCCGTTGCGACGATCGGCGCGGATGGGCGGCCCCACGTCGTCGCGATGTGGTACGCCATCTTCGACGGGCTGCCTTCGTTCTGGACGTACGAGAAGTCTCAGAAGATCGTTAACCTCCACCGCGACCCGCGCATCACCTGCATGGTGGAGGCCGGGGATACCTACAACGAACTGCGTGGCGTCGAACTGATCGCCAAGGCGCGCATCATCACCGATCCCGAGGAAGTGGTGCGCTTTGGGGTTGTGGAGGCCGAGCGGTACCAGGCCGTCAAGATCACTGCCGCCGTCCTCCCCGCGATTCAGCGGTCGGCAGCCAAGCGAGTTGTTGTGCAACTCGAGATCGAGCGCGTGGTCTCCTGGGACCACCGGAAGCTTGGCGGCGTGTACTGATGACCACCGATCTCGTCAATACGGAACGCCGGGGCCGCACGTGGCTCGTTTCGATCAACCGCCCGGAGGTCCGCAACTGCGTGGACGGGGAGACGGCGCAGGGCCTCGAAGACGCGGTGACCGAGTTCAAGGGTGACGATACGCTTGACGTGATGGTGCTGACCGGCGAGGGTAGCGAGGCATTCTGCTCCGGCGCGGACCTCAAGGCGATTGGCACGCTGACCGAACGTCCCGGCGCTGGCAACACCGGCCCGATGGGCATCTCCCGCATCACGGATGTCGGCAAGCCGGTCATCGGAGCGATCAACGGATACTGCACTGCGGGCGGGCTGGAGTTGGCCTGCTGGTGCGACTTCCGGATCGCGTCCAAGGACGCGCAGTTCGGGGTTCTGAACCGGCGCTGGGGCGTGCCGCTGGTTGACGGCGGGACCCAGCGTCTGCCGCAGATCGTGGGCCTAGGGAACGCTCTCTACATGATCGAGACTGGAGTGCTCCTCACTGCAAAGGAGGCGAAGCGCATCGGGCTCGTGCAGGAAGTTGTGAAGCGTGGCCAGGCTGTCTCCCGCGCGCTGGAGATCGCCGCGACGATGAGCACGTACCCACAGCACGCGATCCGCAACGACCGCCGCGCGGCTTTGCGCGCCTTCGAGTTGCCGATCTCTGATGGCTTGCGGTTCGAGGTGGAAGCCCACTCGGCGACGCTACAGGACCCGGCGATGGCGGACTGGCTCGCCCGGTTCGCGGCCGGGGAACGACCCCAACCGCTGCGCCCGCCCGAATAGCCGCTCCCACGCGGATTGCGACTTGCCGCCACTGAAAGGTAGCGTTTATCCTGACGAAACCCGTCGAACTGGAGGACCATGCGCACGCACACATTCGCCGTCGCCATATCACTGGCCGCTGCCGTCTTTTATCTGGCGCTGATTAGCCAGGCCACGTACGCCAACGCCTTCCTTTTCGTCGATCGGCTGGACGATGTCGCCACCGCAACTGCCTGCACGGATGCGGCTGACGACTGCAGCCTTCGAGGGGCCATCCTCGCGGCCAACGACCGCACAGACGAAACCACCGTCATCGTGCCGACCGGACAGTATGCCTTGTCGTTGGCCGGCGACGACACGGATGGGCTCGCGGGCGACATCAACATCACGGCGGAGTTCGTCGAGATCCGGGGTTCTGGACGGGGTGAGACGACGATCGATGCGGACCTGATCGACGACGGCATCTTTACGGTGGAAGCGGGGGCCACTGTGGTTATTAAGAACATGACGCTCCAGAACACGAAGCTCAGCACGGTCGAGAACAGGAACGGCAACCTTACGGTGAAGAACGTCACGATGCTCAGCGGGGACGCCACGGGTGGCGGCGGTGGGGCGTTGAAGATCGCGGGCGGGACCACACGCATCGAGCACACGACGCTCGTCAAGAACATCGCGGATTCCGGTGGGGCCATCCTCATTCACGGCGGTCATCCCGTTGTGACGATCGTTGATACGGAGATCCTGGCGAATAGCGTGGTGCTTTACGGAGGCGCCGTCGGCATCTTCGCCACCGACCCGCAGGTCCTTATTGAAAGAAGCACCCTGTCCGGCAATGAGGCTTTCCTGGGAGGTGCGCTCTATAACACCTCGACGGAAGACGTCGGGGGTGGCTCGGTGGTCATCCGAAATTCGACGCTGAGTGGGAACGCCGCCGACGTGGCGGCCGGCGGCAACGGTAACGCGATCCACCAGGCCAGCCTCGTCCTGCCAACGACGGTCGAAGCCTCGACCATAGCCGCCAATAGCGGGCAGGGCGGCACCGCCGCCGTGGTGAGCGAGGCGGGTGAGGTGGAGGTTGTCGGCTCGATCCTGGACAACAGCCCGGCGAACTGCGCCGGCGGGAGTGTTGTGTCGACCGGCATCGGGTCTAACGTTTCGAGCGATGGGACCTGCAATTTCTCCGGGCCGGGCGACTTGAATAGCGAGGGCCCGATGCTGGGGGGTCTGGCAGACAACGGCGGGCCGACGATGACGCACATGCTCCTGGCCGGGAGCCCGGCGATCGACCTGCTGGACTCCTGCCTGGAGGGTCTTGACCAGCGTGGGCGTTGGCGCCCGGTGGGGAGCTTCTGTGACGCCGGGGCCGTGGAGTTTGGGCTGCCAAACATCATGGGCTCTCTGGTGTGGGGGAATGTCAATTGTGACAACTCTATCCAACTGAATGACGCGCTGCTCATCCTGGAGTTCGCCGCTGTGGGCAACGAGAACACGAGCGTCGGCGACTGTCCTGACACGGGAAGCTACGCCTACGTGGAGTTCGAGACCACTATCCTTCCTGCGACTCTCTGGGGCGACCTCAATTGCGATGGCATTATCGATGGCATGGACGCTCTTTACGTGGTCCTGTTCGACGATACGAACGGCAATGGCTTGCCTGTTTCGCCGGGTTGCCCGGAGGTTGGCGCGGAGATTGAAGATGGGGAGTAGGCCAGAACTGACGAGTAACTGTTAGACGTAAGGCTTGTAGCGGGTTCGCGCGCCCCGCTACGCTAGGCGTATCGATCGCAACCGGCCGGCGCTACGGAGCGAGGCCGCTGGAGAGGGATTCGGATGTTGATGCGGAAAGGCATTGTCTGCGCCGGAGTGGCGCTCGTGTTGCTTGCGGTGGCTTTTGGCGCTTTGGGGTCGGGCGGTAGCCCACCGGCGCGGGCAAACGAGCTTGTCGTGACGAAGGTCGCGGACACCAATGATGGTGTCTGCGACGCGGACTGTTCGCTTCGAGAGGCTATCAGTCTTGTCATCGGAGGCGACACCATCTCCTTCGACATACAGGGCGATGGCCTGCACGTCATTCAGCCGCTCACAAACCTGCCCTTCATCGCGGCCGATGCGGTCACGATTGACGGGTACACCCAGCCAGGGGCGAGCGCCAATACTGCCACTGCCTTCCAGCCTACAAACGCCGATATCCGCATCGTTATCGATGGCAGCTTGAATACCGATATCGGCGGCTTCGGTCTCTGGATCCAGCAACCGGGAGCCACGATCCGTGGCCTCTCCATCGTTAACGCAGACCAGGAGGGCATCAAGACGAGCACCCTCATCGGCGGTGTGAGCATCATCGGAAACTTCATTGGCATTCTCCCAGACGGTGAGACGGCCGCACCCAACGGAGTGGGCGTTGAACTGCGCAGCAGTTCGCCCGGCAACATCATCGGCGGGGTGGCGGCGGCGGACCGTAACGTGATCTCCGGAAACACTGGCGATGGTGTGTGGGTGGACGGGTTCACCGCGGTTGTTGTGGCAGGCAATTTTGTGGGCACTAACGCCGCTGGCGACGCGGCTGTCCCCAACGCCACCGGAATCCATCTCGATCCGGGAACGGGCACCACCGTCGGCGGAAACTCCACGGGCACGGGAAACCTCGTCTCGGGGAACACTATCGATGGCATCTCCCTGACGCAGCCGGACGCGGCCAACATTAACGTCAAGGCGAACCGGATCGGCACGACGGCCGATGGCGCCAGTCCTCTGGGGAACGGCCGCCACGGCGTCTACCTGGCGCAGGGTGCGCACGACACGACGATCGGCGGGGAGTTTAACGCGGCCGAGCAGAACATCATCGCCTTCAACGGCGACGCCGCTATCGGGCTCGCCTCAACCGCCGGCGCCAACAACTACATCGACCCGAACATCATTCACTCCAACGGGGGGCTTGGAGCCGACCTCGGAGAAGACGGCGTGACACTAAACGACCCCCTCGACTCTGATCGGGACGGCGCAGGAATTGGCGGACCCAACAACCTGATGAACTTCCCGGACATCTCGAGCGCCACCTATGACGGCACCACGCTGGTGATTAACGGCTCGCTGTCGAGTATTCCGAACAAGCTGCGGTTGATGTTTGTGTTCTCCAACAGCGAGTGTGACCCCAGCGGCTACGGAGAGGGCGAGCGCTTCATCGGAGGATTCGCGGTCAACACCGGAGCCACGGGAACTGGAACATGGGCTCCGAAGTCGATCGTTCCCAATCCGCCGCTGTCGCTCCCCGCGTACATAACGATGTCTGCGTCCGACCCCGAAAGCTCATCCGAGTTCTCGTTGTGCGAGGAGGTCGTGTACACCGGGCCATCCTTCACGCCAACGGCCTCCCCGGTGACTGTCACCCCGACGGCTACGGCGCCGAACCCAACGCCTACACCCACGGCAACGCCACCAGTTACGACCACGCCGACGGCAACTCCACTGAATGTCCGCCACGGCGACGTCAACTGCGACAGTATCGTGGACGAGCAGGACGTGCTCGCGATCCTCGTGCGCATCGTCGAGGTGGGCACGCAGCCGTTGGGTGGTGGCTGCCCGGAGATTGGCACTGTATACAGCGGCCACATGATCGGCGACCTCGACTGCGATGGGGACATCGACGCGCTGGACGCTCTTATCACGCTGCTCGGCGAAGTGCCAGTTGCCATGCTCCCGCTGCCGAGCGGCTGTCCGGGCGTGGGCGACGAGCTTCCGGACTAACGATAGCCATTAACCTTCGGACGATTCGTGTCGTTATTCTGGCGAGATTACGTAGAGATACCGCTGCTATCATCCAGACGTGACCAGACTCGAAGCCGCACTCCCCGAGACCGGACCGGTCGCCACCGGCGATATCATCGTCGCGCGCGATCTGGTTAAGCGTTACGGCGAGTTCGTAGCGGTCAACGGGATATCGTTTGCCGTGCAGCGGGGTGAGTGCTTCGGGCTCCTTGGGCCGAACGGCGCCGGCAAGACCACCACGATCAAGATGATCAACTGCGTCTCGCCCGTCACCTCCGGCGAGCTGGCGGTGGACGGGATGCACGTGCAGGACCACCCGCGGCGGATCAAGTCGATCCTCGGTGTGGTGCCGCAGGACGACAACCTGGACCCGGACCTGACCGTTCGCCAGAACCTTCGAGCATATGCCCGCTACTTCGACCTCCCGAAAGCGGTTGCCGAGAAGCGGATCGAGGAGGCGCTGAACCTCTTCCAGCTTGCCGAGAAGCAGAACGACCGCATCGAGGCACTGTCCGGCGGCCTGAAGCGGCGGCTCACGATCGCGCGCGGGCTCCTCAACTCTCCGAAGATCCTGGTGCTGGACGAGCCGTCCACAGGCCTCGACCCGCAGGCGCGGCACATGGTGTGGCAGAAGCTCCGCTTCCTGAAGTCGCAGGGGGTCACGATGCTGCTGACGACGCACTACATGGAGGAGGCGGCTCACCTCTGCGACCGGATCGTCGTCATTGACCACGGGCAGATCATCTCCGAAGGCACGCCGGACGATCTTGTCTCTCGGTATGCCGGCAAGGACGTCATCGAATTGCACCTCGGCGGCAACGACGCGGCGCCGGTGATGCAGGAGCTGCTCCGCCACGAGAGCCTGGACATCGAACGCTTCGACGACATCATCTACGTCTTCCGCGGCGACAGTTCCGACTTCGACCCCCGAACTGTCGAGTCATATGTCGACCGGGTGGTGCTGCGGCGCGCCAACCTTGAGGACGTCTTCCTGAAGCTGACCGGCAGGGGGCTGGCCGCCGAATGACCGCGATCTCGCTCCCGCGCCCGCGGCGGTGGTTCTCGTTCCGGCCGGAGCTGTCGTTCCGGGCAATCCGCGTCTGGCAGCGCAACCGCGATGTTTACTACAACGTCTGGCGGGCCGAGCTTATCTGGCCGATCGTGGAGCCGCTTGTCACGCTGCTCGCGCTTGGAGTGGGGCTCAGCGACTTCGTGGACCTCGAGGGCCAGCAGGAGGGCGAGTATATCGAGTTCATCGGACCGGCGCTCATCGCGGCGTTCCCGATGTGGTCAGCGACGGCGGAGTGCGCCTGGGGGTCCTTCTTCCGGATGGACCAGCAGGGGACGTTCAACGCGATCCTTGCCACGCCCGTCAGCGTCGATGAAGTCGCGACCGGCGAGATCCTCTGGGGGGCGACGCGGTCGCTGGTCGGCGTGTTCTACGTGATGGTGATGGTGTTCCTCTTCGGAGGGATCCAGTCGCCACTTGCGCTCCTGATCTTCCCGCTGGCTTTCCTGCCGGGGTTCATGTTCAGCGCGATCTCACTCGCGTACACGGCCACGGCCAAATCGGTCAGTTCGCTGAACTACTTCTTCGCCACGTATGTCACGCCGCAGTTCTGGCTCTCCGGCGTCTTCTTCCCGCTGAGCGAGATGCCGGGCTGGGTGGAGACGGTGGCCTGGTTCACGCCCGCTTACCACGTGGTGCGCCTCTACCGTGGCCTCGCCGCAAATGACCTGCACGCGAGCAACCTTATCGACATCGCCTGGATCCTCGTGGTGACGGCCGTGGCGTACGTGCTGGCGCTAATCCTGCTCCGCCGCCGCATGGTTAAGTAGCCCTCGCGCTTCACCCATCACCCGCGACGCTGTACCCTATCCCTCGTGAAGAAGAAGCCGCTGATCGCAATTCCGCGCTGGAAGGCTCCGACCTGGGAGCGCACCGGCTACTACCTCGACTCGCTTGAGTTGGCGGACGCACGGTGCCAGCTCGTGGATGAGAAGAAGCTGCCGGCGGACGCGGCGGGCCTCGTCCTGATGGGCGGCGTGGATGTGAACCCGCGCTTGTACAAAGAGCACCGGGGGAAGCTTACGGACAAGCCTAACAACGACCGCGACGAGCAAGAGCTGGCGCTGTTGGACGACGCTCTGGCGCGGGATATCCCGGTGCTGGCGATCTGCCGGGGGCACCAGCTGCTCAACGTGGCGATGGGCGGCTCGCTCCTCCAGAACATCGAGGACGCCGGCCACCGCTGGACGGACGCCGGGGACTCGAGCTGGCACGACATCACGATGGACGCGGACAGCCGTCTCGCGGGGGTGTATGGCTCCGAGCCGGTGAAGGTGAACTCGCGGCACCACCAGGGGATCACGACGGACCGGCTGGCGCCGGATCTTCGGGCGGTGGCCAGCGCGCACGACGGCTACGTGGAGGCACTGGAGAGCACGGCCCACCGCTGGGTGGTTGGGGTGCAGTGGCACCCGGAGCGCCCGGAGATCCGGAAGGCGTCGGCGAACCTGTTCGCGGCGTTCGTTAAGGCCGCTTCTTAGCGGTCAATCGACCGGTTTTTGACGGTCAATCAGTGGAGATTCGGGCACTCTTTGTATCTGAGGTTTGATTGAAAATTACGTTTTGTGCCTGGGCTTTGATTGACGGGGGACGTGATTTTCTGTTTTGCCACGGCCGCAGATACGAGTCGGGGCGACTTCCGCCGGTTTCGAATGATTGAGCGACGTTCATGCGCTTGAGTTGAGCGTTCAATCTGAGCGGCCGCCGGTGAGGGCGGAGGGTGGTTGTCGGGGTGGTGTTGTGAGGGTTGGGCACGGGGGGAGGGTAGCGCATTTGGGGCGGGAAATCGAAGGGGTAAATGGCGGTGCGCTGAACGACCTTGATCATTGATGTGCCTTGTCCCGCGGCACACCCTCCGCTTATCCTCAAACGCGCTACGCATAGAGGAGGTCGCCCGTCATGAAAGCCGTTACGTTCCACGGACCGTTCAACATCAAAGTCGACGAAGTCCCTGACCCCACGATCGAGCAGCCGAACGACGTGATCATCAAGGTCACCGCCGCCGGCATCTGCGGCTCCGACATACACGCCTACGATGGCCGCATGACGCTGCCGGCCACTGGCTGGTCGATGGGCCACGAGTACATCGGCGAAGTGGTCGAGACGGGCGATGGAATCTCAAATCTGAAAAAAGGCGACCGGGTTGTGGGCGCGTTTACGTCATCGTGCGGCGAGTGCTGGTACTGCCGGAACAAGTGGCCCAGCGTCTGCAGTTCCGCCGTGACGTTCGGCTTCGTCGCATTGCCCGGGGCGCAGGCCGAATACCTCCGAGTCCCGAACGGCCACTACACGCTGGAGAAAGTGCCGGACAACGTCACCGACGAGAAGGGCATCTTCGCCGGCGACATCCTCGCCACGGGCTACTTCGCGGCGGACCGGGGCGAGATCAAGCCGAACGACGTCGTCGCTGTCATCGGCTCAGGGCCGGTCGGTCTGTTCGCGCAGATGAGCGCGCAACTGTTCGAGCCCAAGGTCGTACTGGCGATCGACTCGATGCCGGAGCGCCTCGAAATGTCGAAGAAGATCGGCGCGATCCCCGTCAACATGAACGAGGTCGATGCAAAGGAAGTCGTCCGCGAGTACAGCGAGGGCCGCGGCGCGGACGTCGTGCTGGAAGCAGTGGGCATCGAGCCGTCGCTCAAGGACGCGTTCAAGTACGTGCGCCCGGCCGGGACGATCAGCGCGGTGGGTATGTACACAGAGGACGAGTTCCCGTTTCCGATGTTCTATTCATTCAGGAAAGACATCACGTTCAAGATCGGCGTCGCCCCGGTGAAGCGCTACATGCGCACCCTCCTGGACGCAATCTCCGAGGGCAAGATGGATCCGTCCCAGATCGTTACTCACACAATGCCCCTGGCCGACGCCCCACGCGGATACGACATCTTCACCCACCGCAAGGAGAACTGCATCAAGGTGTTGCTGAAGCCGCACGGCTGAAAATTTAGCCACGGATTTTCACGGATTGGCACGGATTTTGTGATTTGTGCCAGTTTGGTCTTGGAGTCTTCGTTGTGTCGGGTCAGACTGGCCCGTGTTATGAGCTCATCAAGGACTGAGACGGGGTCTATGCTCGAAGAGACACGGGCGAACAACGGCCTTCTATTTCGTGACCTTACCGAAGGCGTGATTGGCGCAGCGATGGAGGTTCACAGGCATCTCGGTGGTGGTTTCCTGGAAAAGGTTTACGAACGGGCCCTGTGCGTGGAGTTAGTGGCGCGAGGAATTCCCGTGCGTCCGCAAGAAGAAATTCACTGCCTCTTGCGGCGATGACGGCGATGATGGTGGCGCGGAGTCGAGTCGCTTACAAGAGCACGACGGTGGGTGTGTATGTAGCGGACATTCTCGTCGCCGACAAGGTTATCTGCGAGATAAAGGCCGTTGATCAGATGGCTGCGATTCACGAGGCTCAGATCTTGAACTACTTGAAAGCGACTGGCCTGCGGGTGGGGCTGTTGCTCAACTTTGCGAGTGCGAGCCTGACTTTCCGGCGTCTAATCCGCTAGACCAATCCGTGAAATCCGTGTCAATCCGTGGTTTCTGTCTACACTTAGCCGATGCGTTCGAGGAAGACGTCCATGACGCCGCCGCAGATTTTGTCGTCGCCGTCGATGGGGTTGGTGAGGTCGACGCGGACGAGGCGGGGGAGGCCGTCCTTGTGGGCTTGCATGGCTTCCTGGATGACTTCTGATTCGCCGCAGCCGCCGCCGATGGTGCCGCGGAACGAGCCGTCGGGCCGGATGAGCATGCGGGCGCCGGCGCGGCGCGGGGTGGAGCCTCGGGTGTCAGCGACGGTGGCGAGCACGAGGGGATCGCCGGCGGATAGGGAGGCCTGCAGCTCCTGGAAGAGTTCGTCCATGCCTTAGATGGTACAACGCCCGGTCGTCATGAAAGGCATTCCGGGCGGCCCGTCCGCCCCTCCGCACCTTAACCACAGAGATTCACAGAGGAGCACTGAGATTCTATGGCTCTTCGGCGTCGACGTTCCGTTCAGCCTCCACGGGTCAGCGTGGGACGGGCTGCCAGGCGGGGATCTAGGAGACGGGTCGCCCGGTTGTCATGAAAGGCATTCCGGGCGGTCCGTCCGCCCCTCCCCCACTTTAACCACAGAGATTCACAGAGGAGCACTGAGATTCTATGGTTCTTCGACTAGGGGACGGGTTGCCAGGCGGGGAGCGAGCCGTCGGTCAGGCGGGCGACGTCGGTGGCGTCGGAGTCGGCGGTCCAGATGTAGCCGGAGCTTTCGAAGACGAGGTGGGCGCCGTCGCCGGAGAAGCCGACGCTCGATGCGCCTGTCGTCAGGATCATCTGCCGGTCGCCCGTAGCGACGTTGACGAGCGCGACGCCGTTCTGGCCCTGCTGAAATTGCCAGTGGTAGGCGAGCGTCGAGCCGTCGGGGCTCCAGTCGCTTTCGCCGCTGTCGGAGGGGCCGCCGCAGCCGCCGCCGAAGCCGACGAAGTTCGGGAGCGCGAGGCAGGATGTCCGGGCGCCGGTTTCGACGGAGATCAGGGAGTACCCCTGGCAGTCGCCGCCGTTGCCGGAGGCCGAGATGGTGGCGCCATCGGGGGACCACGCCAGGCGCTGGAGATACGTGTCGCTCGCCGGATCGGTGGGCCAAAGGACTCGCGATGAACCGTCGGCAAGGTATGTGATGTGGATCCCGTCTCCGCCGCACTCGGTTGTGTGGTCGATGAATGAGCCGTCCGGCAGGTACTCTTGCCAGGTCGTGGTCCGGCAGATGAAGGCGACGGCGGAACCGTCGGGCGCCCATTCGGGAGGGGTCCCGTAGTAGTAACCCGCGGACCCGACGGCGGTGACGGCGTTGGTCGCCAGGTCGACGATGACAGGCGTGAGGTTGTAGACCTGCTGGTCGCGAGTTACCTGGAGGGCGGATAGCCAGCCACCAACCGGTGACCAACGCGCCTGTGTGAGGCCGGCGTACTCTTTGGCGACCGTGCCGTCGAGGTCGATGATCCTGACCATCTCGATGCCGTTGATCCACATGCTTAGGGCCAGCTGCTGACCATCGGGCGACCAACGGATATCCGAGATGCTGGTCAGGGTGGCGTCGATCGGGTACAGGTGTCGGGAAGACGCGCCATCGGGTGAGGCGAGCCAGACGCCATCGGTACGGGCGAAGGCGATAAGGCCGGTACCGGCAAGCTCCGGACGCGACGGATACGGGGATTCGGATTCTTCCTTGTGGAAGGCGAGCCAGTCTTCTGCGACCCAGCCCTGGCCGAGGACGTACCACCACCAGTAGCCGTCTGCCTGGACCGGCATCGAGTCAGGAGTCCACTCCCAGCCGGCATAGAAGGAGAGTTGACCGATGAACCCGTCGGGCAGGCAGTTCAAGATCGATGTGTCCTGCAGGGGGACCGAACCGGGTTGGACGAGGCCCGGCTGAGAACGGATGTTGAGGCAGGTCTCGGCGCCGGTGATCTGTATCCAGACGTTGGGGCGCAGGGTGCCGGTGTAGCCGGCGGGTGGTGTCCACTGAGTGAGTGCGGGAGCGGCGGTGGGGGCCGGGGCGAAGATGGCCGGGGTGGGCGATTCGGGTTCAGGCGAGGGGGTGGCAAGCGGGGATGACGTCTCGATCGGGGAGGGGGATGCGGTGGAGGCGGGCGACTGGCTGGTCGCGGAAAAGGTGGCAACGACGCCCGTTATCGCGATGGACGCGAGGCCTGCAGCGACCGGAAGGAGACGTATCATTCTAATATTCCGCTAATGAAACGAGGCTGCGATTCGCCGGATACGGGCAAGTTCGGGCGTTTTTGGTAGCATTCGGGAGGACGCTGTCCGATAGCTCGAGCCAGCGCCACGCTAACCGAGGGATAGCGCGATGCTGTGGGTATTGTGCAGACATGGTTCGGTGCCGACGCGTTGAGGAACGCGGAAGACGCTGAAGGCGCGGAGGACGCGGAATTGGCATTTGCATCTTTACTGTTCGTGGACGGATGATGCTGTCGATCATCGCCACTAAAGTAGGAGACCCGACATGACCACAGAACCAGACTCTCGCCGCCCGCAGATTGATAACGTCGCGTCCTTCAGCGAGATCGAGGCGGATGTGCAGGCACGGTCGGCGCGCATCGCCTGGGCGACGGTGGCGACGGTCGATCGGAAGGGGCGGCCGCGCACGCGCATCCTGCACCCGATCTGGGAGACGGTGGACGGCAAGCCGGTGGGTTACATCGCGACGGACCGCGGCTCGCACAAGGGCAAGCACCTGGCGCAGAACCCGAACGTTTCGGTGTCGTACTGGGACCAGGCGCACGAGCAGATGTACGTGGACGCGGTGGCGGAGTGGGCTGACGATGCGGCGGAGAAGCGGCGGGTCTGGGACCTGTTTAAGAACGCGCCGCCGCCACTGGGCTACGACCCGGTGATGATCTGGCCGGACGGTCCGGACGCGCCCAGCTTCGGGGTGCTGAAGTTGACGCCGTGGCGCGTCGAGCTGTTCAGCCTGGGGGACATGTTTGCGGGTAAAGCGCCGCGCGTCTGGCGGGGCTAGGCGGGGCGGCGGGCGGGGGTCCGGGTGCGGCGTACCGCGCGGGCGGTGTAGAGGGCGAAGAAGTCGTCGGGAGGGAGCGGCGGGGACATCAGGTAGCCCTGGAACTCGTCGCAGCCGCGCTCGCGGAGGAACTCCAGTTGGGCTTCGGTCTCGACGCCTTCGGCGATCACTTTGAGATTGAGGCTGTCGGCCATCGCGATGACGGTTGAGACGATCGTGGCGTCGCTGGCGTCGCGCTCGATGTCCTGGACGAAGCTGC
>JANLRX010000121.1:0-1975 GCA_031362025.1 Chloroflexota bacterium | reverse complement strand
CTGAGCCGAAGGCTCCATCGGGTCGGCGGCCTCAGACGGCCGCGGTTCATTCTCCATCATCATCTCGGTATCCTCATGCCAAAGCTGATAGCTGACGGCTGATAGCTGAAAGCTACGTAAAGTACACGCCGAGGAGTTCTTCCATCAGCGCGCCCATGTGGCGGACCATCGCCACCGTCCTGGGATAGTGCAGCCGCGTAGGCCCGACGACGCTCAGCGTGCCGCGCAGCCCGCTCGGGCCCGTATATCGTGTAGTCACGACGCTAAAGTTGCGCATCTCGTCCACCGGGTGCTCCCCGCCGATCACGATGTTCACGTCGCCCTCCACCGCATCGGGGATCGAACGCGGCAGGTTCCGTTCCTCCAGCACCTCCAGCAGGTTCTGGACCCGGTCGCCCTCGTGGAACTCCGGCTGTCGCAGCAACTCCCGCACCCCGTCCATGAACGACTGCTCGAGCGTGATGTTCTCCGCCGCGTCCAGCAGCGCCGTCGCTGCTTCCAGCACCGGCGCCTCCGCCGGCGTCTTCTCGAACGTCATCCCCCGGATGTCGGACGCCGTCTTCCCGGCCAGCTGTTCGTTCAGCTTGCGTCCCACCGCCGTCAGCTCGTCCTGCGACGTCGCCCGGTCCAGCGTGATCGTCTGCTGGAGCACGCGCGCTTCCTGCAGCACCACCACCAGGAGGGCCAGGTAGTCGTGCACGCTCACCAGCTCCAGCAACCGGATCCGTGGCTGTGCCGAGTGTGGCGCCGTCACCACGGCCGCATTCCGCAGCCGGGACGCCAGGATCGCCGCGCTCAGGCGGGCCCATTGGTCCATCTCGCGCGCCGCCTGGTGGAACTGGTGCCGGATCGTCTGCTGCACGTCCTCCGTCGGCGCTTCCTCGCGCATCAGGGACTGCACGTAGTACCGGTACCCGGCGTCCGTAGGCACGCGCCCCGCCGATGTGTGCGGCTGCGCAATGTAGCCCTCTTCTTCCAGCGCCGCCATCTCGTTCCGGATCGTCGCCGAAGACACGCCGAGCTTGTACTTGTCGACAAGCGCGTTCGATCCGACCGGCTGGGTCGTCTGGACGTGCTCCTCCACAATGATCTGCAGAAGCTTGCGGCGGCGGTCTGTAAGTGTCATTTCGTATCTAAATTAGCACTCGCATCGATAGAGTGCTAACGACAGGAATCGTAGCATTGACGGCCCCATAAGTCAAGGTAAACAAAGGCGCCGCAAACCACGCTAACGGAAGACAGCCCAGCACCCGATTCCGCTCATCCTTGGCGATCATGCTGAGGCACGGTCTCGAAACGGACCAAGGATGAATCGATCTGCCACGTCCCTTCCTGCTTTATAAGCCAAACGGAAGATACAAGGATGAGCGGGGCTAAACCGCGTTTCGTCGTATTCGGGGGAGCCTCGTTGTGATTTGCCCACCAACGCGCGCGCTTGGTATATTGAGCCGGATCTCAACCGGGTGTTCGCACTCGGATCCCGCCTGTCTCTAGCAAGGAGTTTCCCGCATGTCAGAGATGGACACAGAACAGGAAAAGAAAGGCGGCGGCAAAGGCAAGCTGTTCGCCCTCCTGGCCGGCATCGGCGCCATTTTCGCCGTACTCATGTTCTGGCGTCGCCGCGGTGGCGCCGATGACGACGAAGACGAGGACGACGACCTGTAGGTCACCCGCCTTCGCTCCGTTAGTCCCAATGTCCGAACTACACCCCATCCACAGGGAAGGCTGTTAGCGCATGGAAATCGTCTGGCTCGGTCACTCCTGCTTCCGCATCCGCGGTCGCGAGGCCACCGTCATCACCGACCCCTGCCCGCCCGCGTCCGGCTACGCCATCGGCAAGCCCACCGCGGACATCATCACGATCAGCCACCCCCACGATAACCACAACTACATCAAGGCCGTAGCTGGCACCCCCACCACCCTCGATGGCCCCGGCGAGTACGAGATCCACGGCGCCTTCGTCACCGGCATCCCC